>JALSQA010000196.1 GCA_026985685.1 Campylobacterales bacterium
TGGGGCATCTGATTTATAATCACTCAAAAATGTTGTTTTATGGTGAGCATCATGAAGTGATAAGATATTAATAGAAGCTTCTGCAAGTCTAGCCATGTATTCACTTTCATCAGGATAAGTTTTCCAATATTTATACTCTTTATCACTATATTTCAAACCTTCATCTCTTGCCATTTGTGCTGCTTTTCCATTTCGTGAGTGACAAGCATAGCAGTTAGGTATATCAACAGGATTTGTACCAAAATAAGATATTGAATGTCCGCTGGTATCACGCATTGGTTTACCTTGACCTGTATGTAATTCTACAGTAGAGTATTGGAAAGGTTGAAAATCTTTTTCTGTTATAGAACGTATTGTACCTTTACGTGTTGAGTCATTAAACGCAGTCAATGGCAATCCTAACGCATCCCAGATATGTGCTGCTGTAAGTGTTAACTTTACATTTTTAACTGCTGGTACAAGAGTATCAGTCATGACGATATTGCCTCCGTGTTTGTCTGCATACTCCAAATAACCACCTGCGATAGGTTTACCACTTGGACCACAGTCAAAACGAACTTTGACTTGCCTACCAATTCTTAAACGATCTTTATCAGCCGCCCCTGAAGGAATTGTCCCTTCTAAATCTTTATAGATATATAAATGCGTCCATACATAATTTGCAACATTATCACCTGATGAATCAAAGTGACCATCACCATCAACATCTTTTGGTACTGACCAATACTTCATTTTGTTACCTTCACTATATGAGTTATCTCGTGTATAGTAATATAACTTTACATCATCATCTGGTGTAAGTAATTTTGGTAATCTTCCATATTTACCTGATTTAACTGCCTGGGCTTGAATTGAATTATATGGCGGAATAACACAACAATAACTCATCTCAAAACCAACACAATGCATCCCAAGTTCATAATTTATGAATACATTAAAATCATTTTTTGGCTGATAACCTTTAACCTGTTTACCATTATGGTCAAATTCCACTTTATTAAGATTACGTAACTTAAAAGGCGGATTTTTGTTATACGACAGTAGTGAGGATGCAGTAAAAGCAGATATTAAAGCAACCGACATCAATAGTTGTTTAGATTTCATAAAAACCTCCAAAATTTATTTTTACATTTGTATTATTACATTAACTTATTTAAAAAAAGATTAATTATATTTTTTTAAATAACTTTATATTATATTATTTTAAAAGATATATAAATAATGATTATGTACTACTAAATATGGACGCAAAATATGATTTATGGAACACTACTTGCTTTAAACTTTGACAAGAAGTATAGTGTTGATTCTAAGGGATATAATAGATTCTTTTTAGTAAGATTTAATATATTGTATTTTAAATTTTAAGGGTTAGGTTTGAGAAGTGAAAATTTTGTGGCATTTTTTATTGTCAGTGGATTTTTCATCGGTCTTATCTTTTCTGTTATAAAATTTGATGCGATAGAGTATATTTTATTTTACACCCTTACGATTACGCTGTTTTTCTACCTGTTAATCCATGTTATTTTGATTTTCTATCTAAGCCAATTAGATTCGGATATCTCTTTTTTCAACAAAAAAGAGTTTGAAGATCTTTCAAATCTCCAGATATCTGAGATTAAAGAGCGTGAAGAGAAAATCACCGCAATGCTAAAAAGCATTCATGGAAATGAAAAAGTAAGAAGAGGAGTTTAGTATCAATGTGTTGTAAAAGTGTAAACCCAGCTAAAAATTTTGATGAAAGTAATGAACTTGTTATCCAATACCTTCCCGCAGTAAGAGCAATGTCATTTAGACTAAAAGAGAGACTTCCCGCATCTGTAGATGTCAATGATCTTATATCTATCGGTATAGAAGAGATGGTCAAACTTTCCCGTAAATATGATGTCTCTCAAAATGACTCTTTTTGGGGATATGCCAAAAAGCGTGTTTATGGATCGATGCTTGATTATCTAAGAAGTCTTGATGTCATCAGCCGTAACAACCGTCGCCTTGTCAAAGCAATAGACGTAGAAATCAGTAAGTGTTTGAGTGAAAATGCAACTGAACCAGATGATCATACACTTGCAAAAAGATTAGGTGAAAATGTTCATAAGATAAGAGAAGCAAAAGCCGCTGCACAAATCTCAACGAGTGTTCCACTAAATGAACAAATCGTAAGTGGTCACGTAGAAAATCATGTAGAAAAAAAGATAGAAGAAGATCAAATGGTCGAAGCAGTTAAAGGGATACTTACAACACTTACTAGTAGAGAACAAACGATCATAGAGCTTTACTATTTTGAGGAGTTAAACCTTAAAGAGATTAGCCAAATATTAGAAATCAGTGAATCAAGAATTTCTCAACTTCATAAAAAACTGATGAAACAGTTACGAGATAGACTGGTAAGTTAAATGGCAGATATTTTAAGTCAAGATGAGATAGATGCACTACTAGAAGTCGTAGATGGCGACGAAGAAAGTAGTGCCAAATCATCAGATGAACTTGAAACAAACCCAAAACAGCAAGTCATGCTTTATGACTTCAAACGTCCTAATCGTGTCTCAAAAGAGCAGCTTCGTGCGATCAAAGGTATTCATGACAAAATGTCAAGAAACCTCTCCTCCCAAATCTCAACAGTCATGCGTTCTATCATCGAAATCCAACTCCAGTCAGTAGATCAGATGACTTATGGTGAGTTCCTGATGTCCCTACCTAGCCCTACAAGTTTCAATATCTTTTCACTAAAACCAATGGAAGGCAATGGAGTATTAGAGATGAATCCAACTATTGCATTTCCTATGATAGACAGGATTTTAGGAGGAAAGGGTGAGGGATCAGAATTAGAGAGAGAACTAACAGATATCGAATCAAATATCCTTGATACGATATTAAGAGTTGTCATGCAAAAACTAAAAGAGGCTTGGTCAAGTGTCATAGAGATACAACCTATCATCACATCTAAAGAATCAAGCCCAAATGTTATT
>JALSQA010000197.1 GCA_026985685.1 Campylobacterales bacterium
GATGGAAGAAGTTTAGTAAAACTCACCATCCACATATAACCATCTTCCATCTTCTTTAAAAAAACGACTCTTTTCTTTAAGAGTTCCACCATCCAATCTAGCTTCAAAAGTAACAAAAGCTTCCTCCTCTCCATCTTCAAATGCCAGTATATTTAAACCTAAAAAACTATTCTCTTTACAAAAAAGATCAATGGAATCTCTCCATATTTTAAAGGCATGATTATATTCTGGATTATTTGGATGAGTCGTTTTTATAATATAATCACTCTCACCTACCACATATGCACTATAACGAGACTTCATCAACAAAAGAGCATCTTTAGCAAGTGCCCCTTTATGAAAAGAGGCACAACATTTTTTATACTTTTTGCCACTCCCACATGGACAAGGAGCATTTGGAGAGAATTTTGCCATTGTTAACTTGGCAGAGGATAATTTTCTACCACAAAATCTATATCCTTATCTCCTCTTCCACTTAGATTAACAAGGATAGACTCTTTTGGATTCTGACGTGCTAATTTCATAGCAAAGGCTATAGCATGCGAGCTTTCAAGTGCAGGGATGATTCCCTCTAACCTAGAGATTTTATAAAATGCATCAATCGTCTCTTCATCATCAGCCGTTGCTACGATCGTTCTACCAATTGTTTTGAGATGTGCTTGTTCAGGTCCAACAGAAGGATAATCCAACCCACTAGCGATACTATAAACAGGAGCTGGTTCACCCTCATCTGTTTGCAACATGATTGAGTTAAATCCATGCATAATGCCATCTTTCCCATAACTTAAACTCGCTGCATTTTCACCAAGTTTGGTACCTTTTCCCATAGGTTCTACACCATAAAGCTTCACAGGATCATCAATAAAACCACTAAAAATCCCCATCGCGTTACTACCTCCACCTACACACGCAACAACGCTATCAGGTAACTGACCGCCTGTCATCTTTGCAAACTGCTCTTTTGCTTCTATACCTACAATACTTTGAAAATCTCTCACCATCTTTGGAAAAGGATGAGGACCAACTACAGAACCAATGGCATATAAAGCAGTATCCGATTGAGAGATATAAGCCTCAAAACAACTATCTACTGCTTCTTTAAGTGTCTTTAAACCATGACTGACCGGTACAATCTTAGCACCTAATATCTGCATGCGTATAACATTTGGTTTCTCTTTTTCGATATCAACTTCACCCATATGAATCTCACACTCCAAACCAAAATAAGCCGCAGCAGTTGCAAGAGCTACGCCATGTTGCCCTGCACCAGTTTCAGCCATAATCTTTTTCTTGCCAAGATATTTTGCCAACAAAGCTTCAGCCATGCAGTGATTCAATTTATGTGCACCTGTATGATTTAGATCTTCTCGCTTAAAATAGATACGACCTCCACCACAATACTCACTCATATTTTTAGCATAGTATACAGGTGTTGGTCTGCCCTGGTAATGTTTGCGTATGTTGTAAAGCTCATTGATAAAGTCATAAGATTTTGAAAGTTTGTCATAAGCTTCATTTATCTCTTTGAATGCTTCTTCTAACTGTGGCGGGATATAAGCCCCTCCATATTTTCCAAAAAAACCTTTTTCATCTGGTTGTGAGGTCAGATACGATTTTGCCATGAAATTGCCTCCTAATAATATAATGTCTTATTATACTCTTTTGATTTTTACACTTTCTAATCTTTTGGATATAATATGACTATTATTGATCAAATGAGGTATTTTTATGAATGACACTAAACTAAAGATTGCAATTGTTGGAGCTGGCGGTGTGGGTGGTTATATCGCAGGTAAACTTGACCTGTCAAACCTGGCAGATATAACTCTTATAGTAAAACAAAAATATGTTGATATCATCAGTCAAAACGGTTTACAGATAATCGATACAGACATGACATTTACTACAGACCCAAAAGTTTATCAAAGTTGTGAAAATGAACTTTTTGATGTTGTATTTATAGCAACTAAAAGTTATGATTTTCAAGAAGCTTGCCAAAGTATCTATTCATGTGTAGATAAAAACACTCTTGTAATACCACTTGCAAATGGTGTAGATCATGCCCAAAAAATTTCACCCTACCTACCACCTTGCAACATAGGTGAAGGAGCAGTTTATATCATATCACATATCAAAAAACCAGGTATCATAGAAAAAAAATCTCCGCTTTTTTACCTGCTATTTGGATCAAAAAAAAGTTCACCACATACAAAAGAGCTACATGAGATATTAAATAAAAGTGGTCTTAAATCAAAATATAGCGAAAAAATAAGTTATGATTGTTGGAAAAAGTATCTATTTATATCATCATTTGCTACTTTGACTTCTTATTATAAACATAGTATGGATGAAATATACAAAGAACACAAAAGTGAACTTTTAGGTGTATTAGAAGAGATCAAAAGTATTGCAAATAAACTGGATATACCAATTGATGACCAAGATATAGAAAAAGTCCTCAAACAAGCACAAAATCTACCACCAAATTCCAAAACTTCTATGCAGCTTGATTTTGAAAAAGGAAACAAAACGGAACTAGATTCACTTACTGGATATATAGTTAAAGAAGCAAAGAAAAATGGTATACAAACCCCTTTAATGCAAGAAATGTACAAAAAATTATCTCAAAGCAAAAAATAGTGAAAAAATATGATATATTAACTCTTTATTAAGATAAAATATTATAATATTTACTAAATTTTTACAAAAGGGTTTGCGTGGTAAAAATATACACCAGCGAGGAAGAGTTAAAAAGTATATTTAATGCACTCCCCATACCAGCCACTGCACAATATATACAAGCAAAGAGTGATAATTATGGTTGGTTTGTATCAGAAAATTTTATATTACCTTTTATCATTGATGAAAAACTTATATTCAAACGTATGATATTCACTTTCGCACCTATCCCACTCCAAAAAGAGCTCTCCATAGCAGATGAAAAAATATTTCTTGATGAGAT
>JALSQA010000198.1 GCA_026985685.1 Campylobacterales bacterium
TATGATGAGAATTTCATAATCCTCTTTATATAGTTCATCAAAAACATCTTCTAGTTTTATCTCTGAGAGAAGGTATAGTTTTTCATGATTTGCATCGAGACGGTTAGCACGTATTTTGATCTGTCCTAGTGACTCTTCTCCACTTACATAGAGAACTTTTTTATCATTTTTTGCAAGATTTCCACCTATCTTGAGAAGGAGGGTAGATTTACCGACCCCTGGACTACCGCCTATAAGTGTCAATGATCCAGGAACGATACCACCACCTAGTACTAAATCTAGTTCACTATCATTTGAAGAAAATCTGCTAAACTGTTCTTCTTTGATTTTGGTGATGGGTGTGGCTTTTTGTTTTTTGTTTGATTTTGAAGATGTGGATTTGAGTACTTCCTGTTGGTTTTCATTGAGTTCCAGAAACTCATCCCAGGCACCACAGTTTGGACATTTTCCCATCCACCTGCCACTTTGATAGCCACAGGCCTGACACTCAAAGAGTGATCTCTTTTTTGCCATTATTCGTATATTTCGTCAAGCAATGAATCAACAAAGTTCTCTTTGTCAAAAGGTATCAAATTGGCTTTGCCTTCACCGATACCAACAAAAAGTATAGGCTTTTGTATCTCTTTGGCGATAGAAAAGAGTGCACCACCTTTTGCTGTACCGTCAAGTTTTGTTATGATCAAAGCATCAATTCCTATCATTTTATTAAAAGCATGAGCTTGATTGATTGCTGAGTTTCCCTGTGTTCCATCGAGTATGAGTATTTTTCTATGAGGTGCTCCCTCTTGTGCCTTGTTACAGATACGAACTATCTTTTGTAACTCTTTAGCTAAGTTTGACTGGGTGTGTAGCCTTCCTGCTGTATCGATGATGACTCTATCCATTCCTTTAGCTTTTGCTGAAGAGATAGCATCATAAGCGACAGCAGAAGGGTCATGTCCCTGTTTGGTAGATACGATAGGAACATCAAGTTTCTGTGCCCAGGTTTTTAGCTGTTCTATTGCTGCAGCTCTAAAAGTATCTGCTGCTCCTAGTAAAACACTCTCACCGTGACTTTTGTAACGAAATGCCAGTTTTGCTATGGTTGTAGTTTTCCCAGCACCATTGACACCAAATATAAGCTCTGTAAAAGGTTTATCTTCTACCTCTTTTTCTTTAGCAGGTGTGATGAAATAACTAAGCAATACTTTGCGTAAAGCATCTTTACTTACATTATCTGAAGGTGGTAAATAGTAGATGATCTCTTCAACTGTCTCATAAGTAACATCAGCTTCAAGTAAAATCTCTTCTAGTTGCTCTTTTGAGATTTTACTCTGTTTCTTTGGAGCGATGTTACGTATGGACTGTGCTGTTTTTTTAAAAAAATTAAACATTATTTTTGTAAAGCCCTGTTTATATCTGCTTCAATCATCTCTTGTGGTGCTGCTCCTACGTAATGTGTAAAATAGTCACCATGTTTATCATACATGACCATAGTTGGAAGACTTTTTATACCACCTAGTGCATCTGAGAGTGCAAAGTTAGCTGGTGTATTTGATACTGGAAAATTGATTCCCAAATCTTCTTCAAATTTTTGAATCTCAATATCTTGTTTATTTTCTTCCATCAAAATACCGATAATCTGTACTTGATCTTTAAAAGCTTTTTGCATATCTGCAAGGTGTGGTATCTCTGCACGACACGGTGGACACCAGGTTGCGAAAAAGTCCAATAACACAACTTTTCCCTCATAACCACCAAAGATGATTCCCTTTGGTGTAGCAGTAAGCAAAATATCTTTGCCTGAAGTAGTGTGTAGAGTGATTGTACTTGGCTCTTGTGCTTGTGTCTTTTCTTTTTGAACTTTTGTACTCTCTTGAGTAGTCTGTTCTTTTTTATTTTTGCGTTCACATCCTGAAAAAAGAAGTACAGAAATGAAAACAATCATAGTAATTTTAGTAAACATGTATATCCTTATGGTAAAATCAACACTAGATTATAGTAGAGTGGGGCTTAATATTTTGGATAAAAAAAGTTTTAGAAAATCTTGTTTAGCAGATTTAAAGAGAATTTCAGAGAAAAAATTTCATATACAAGATAAAAAAATTGCACATGAAATTGAGAGATTGATAAAAAGCCAAAAGCCAAAATCTATTCTTTTTTACCTTCCTATGAAAATAGAAGTTGATTTGAAAACTATTATGAATAATTATAGAAGTAAATGTAAGATATTTGTTCCTTTTATAGTGAAAGAAAGTTTTAAAATGATAAAATACAGATTACCTTTGCGGCGTAATATTTATGGTATATATGAATCGCCCAAAAGTCACCAAAAGATAAAAGATGTAGATATGATTATAGTGCCTGTCGTAGGGGTTGACGGGGATTGTAAAAGAGTTGGCTTTGGTAAAGGTATGTATGATAGATTTTTTGAAAAACTGCAAAAAAAGCCAACCGTTGTTTTTGTACAGCGAACAAAATGTGCAACCAAAGATGTTGTTACCGATAGTTATGACATCAGAGCAGATTTTTATATAACCCCTAAAAAGACTATATTTAGAGGTAGAAGATATGATAACAGAGATCATAATAGCAACAGGAAGTGCCCTTTTAGGCGGAGGTATCGCTGCATTTAGTGCAAACAGAATACACAATGCCAAACTTAGTGGTTTTTTAGAACAGGCAAAAGCAAAAGCAAGTACGATTGAACATGAAGCAGAAAAATTGCTTCAGGATGCAAAGATCAAAGCTAAAGATATTCAATTACAGGCACAACAGTCGTATGAAGAAAAAAAGCAAAAACTAAGTCTTGAGTATGAAGAAAAATTTTCAGAGATACAGAAAAAAGATCGTGATTTAAATGAACTCTTTAAAGAAGAACTGAAAAATATTACGCTTGAAAAAGATGAACTTAAAAAGTATAAAAATGAGTTAAAATCTTTTGAAGAAGATATCAAAACACTCGAAACAGAACTC
>JALSQA010000199.1 GCA_026985685.1 Campylobacterales bacterium
TACTAGTGCAATCAAAAAAGAAGTATCTACAAGAGTCAAAGAGATGCGTGTTATTATCGTCAAAAAAGGTGATTCACTCTCAAAGATAGCAAAGAGAGCATATGGATCAGCTCAAGCGTATGATCGTATTATGGAAGCAAATCCAGATTTAATTAAAAATCCAAATCATATCTATATAGGGCAGCGTTTACGTGTGCCAGATTATAATAATTAACAAAGGCTGAGGGATGGAAGAGATAAATGAACAAAAATATAGATTAGTTACTAGAAGTAATTTTGATGGCATTATCAATGCTGCACTATTATTAAAACTTGATTTGGTAGATGAAATGCTTTATGTTCACCCCAAAGAAGTACAAGATGGAAATGTAAAAATCGATGAAAATGATATTGTGACAAATTTACCTTATGTGAAAGATGCCTATATGGCGTTTGATCATAAACTAGATATGGATGATGAAATTAAAATAAATGCAAATCATGCAATCTTTACAGATGCAAAATCAGTTTCAGAAATTATTTATGAATACAATGGTGGAGAAGAAGTATTTGGTGAAAAGTTTTTACCAATGATAGAAGCTGCAAATAAGTCAAAATCTGCAAGTTTTACAAAAGAAGAGATACTTGCTCCTTCAGGATGGGATTTTCTTATATTTTTAACTGATCCAAGAACAGGTTTGGGACGATTTAGAGATTTTAGAATTTCAAATTATGATTTAATGAAAAAATTACCTAAACTTTGTTTGGAAAAAGATATTGATTCTGTTTTAGAAGATGAAGATGTTAAAGAGCGTATAGATGTTTATAACCAATATCACCAAGAATTTATTGATCAGCTTAAGCGTTGTACGACGATTAATGGAGATATTGCTATAGTTGATTTTCGTAATGAAGATATTATTTACCCTGGAAATCGTTTTGTTATTTATGCACTTTTCCCTGAGATTTCTGGAACGATTTATATTTTTTCTGGAAAAGATGATAAAAATACAGTATTTGCTTTGGGAAAATCAATTTTTAATAAAACGAATGTGAATAACATTTATGAAATTGTGAATAAATACCAAGGCGGTGGTCATGCGGATGCGGGAACTTGTCAAGTAGAACATCAGCGGGTAGATGAAATATTAGAAGAGTTAGTGAAAAATTTTAAAACAAAATAGATTAGGTAAAAATAATGAAAAATAAATTTATGATTACTATTAGTGATATTAATGGTACAAAACAATATACTTTACATCAGTTAATGCGAAAGCTAGTATGGTGGATTATTATTGGAGTGATTGCTATTATTGCTATTGGTGCAATTTTTATCAAAACTCTTTCTTCTAAGATTGATGATTTAGATGAAAAAACACAACAATATAAAGCAACACAAAAGATGCTAATTGTAGAAAATAGTAAATTGCAAAACGTCAAAAGTACACTTGAAAAAAAGATTGAGCATAAAGGACAAGAATTAAATTCTATGAATGATCAACTCTCTGAAATAGAAAAAATTATTGGTTTAAAACCTGATATAGCTGATGCTTTTGATGAAAGACTAGAACAGGCTAAGCAAAAAAGTTTACAAAATGTACACACAGCAAAACTTTCTCTTGCAGAGCTTACACTTTTAAATCATAGTATTCCAACAGGAATGCCTTTGAAGCATTATAAACGTATTACTGATAAATTTGGCTATAGAATGCATCCTATTTTACATGAAAGAATTTTTCATTTTGGTGTTGATATCGCGACAAATGTAGGTACTCCTGTATATGCTCCTGCTGATGGAGTTGTAGAGTATGCCAAAGAAAAAGGAGGATATGGTAATTTCTTATTAATTAATCATCCTTTTGGTTTTAAAACAGGTTATGGTCATTTAAGTAAATTTGCAGTGAAATCTGGTACATATGTTTCAAAAGGTGATCTTGTGGCTTACACAGGAAATTCAGGAAGAAGTACTGGCCCTCATTTGCATTATGAAGTGCGTTACTTATATAAGTGGTTAAATCCTATGTCATTTATGAAATGGTCTTCAAAAACTTATTTAGCGACAATGCAACACGAGCGTATTGTCAATTGGGATGAATTACTTTCTCAACTAAAGCAAAGATATGGATTAAAAACTTCTAGTATAGCTTTTAAATAATTTTCTTATTCCTGGGATGGTGTTTTTTTTAGTAAAACTACACCATCTTGAGGCACAATTAACTTTGCATTGAAATATTTTGCTATCCATACAAAAGTATCATAACTGTAAAAACAAATATGTGTCAAATCTCTTTTGTAATACCAAGTTTCAAAATCTTCAACTCTAAAAGCTGTCATTAATCCCAATATACCTTCAGGTAATAGGCAATCCCATAATCTTTTTAGCTCATCTAATGGATAGTGGAGATGTTCAATAACTTCAGTAGAGGTTATAAAGTCATATTTTTTTTGAAAAACTTCATTGTTGGGAGCATAAAAGTAGTCATAAATGTCCATATGATACCCATTGTTTCTCATAATAGTACAAAGAGTTGGACCAGGACCAGAACCAAAATCTAGCCCTTTCGCTTCTAGTTTTAAGTGCCTTTGCAAAGGCATAAGAAGTCTGTTCAAAAATTTTACATAACCGATATTTTCTAAACTATTTTGATGGAAGTCATATTTCTTTTTTTCATCTTCTTTTGAGATAAAAAACTTTTTAGGTACAAAAACAAGATCGCAGTTGTGGCAGTGGTAATACTCCCTATTTTCGCTTTTGTGAAATAGAGTATTAGAATTTTGTGTTTTACATAAAGGACATATTATCATGTACACATGATAATAAAATAAACTAAAAATCAGAAGTTTATAAAATTATTACCGCACCAACTAATATTCTGAAATTTGATGCAATCAATTTTGTTCATAATCGAGGCAGATTTTTGCAGGACTAGCCGTAGCTAATTCAAAGAAATCTAACGAAGAGTATGGACAAAAGT
>JALSQA010000200.1 GCA_026985685.1 Campylobacterales bacterium
TCATGGAAGCATTTCATACCATCAAAGAGCAATATAGACAAATATTTTTGATCTCTCATGAAAGTGAGATCAAAGAAATGTTTGAAAGGATTGTGGAGCTTTAGTCATAACTACACAACTCAGAACTATTTTAAATCCTAGTATTTAAGGATTTAATTAGAAATGGTGCTATGGAGGGAGGAAACGCTTCCGATAATTTTCTAGCTCGTCTTGCTTTTGAAAAATCAAGGTACTCACTTATATCTTCACCATTATCAAATTTTTCATCAAACTCTTTAGCTGTTATTTTTTTGTCCCTTTGAATTTCACTTCGTTTCATCATACCCTTGCTCCTCATTTTTTCTACATCTGCAAACACTTATAATTCTATCTGATTGTAAATATAGATATAGTAATTATACTTTAATTTATTAAGACTTGAAAAATTTGCTTGACAAAAGAGTTATTTTCATATATAATAGTACAAAATATGAAAATGGAGACAAGATGGACTCAATCTCACTATCAGATATTCAACGAAATTTACACAAATTAAACGACTTTGATATTGTAGAGTTGGTGGATAAAAAGAGAAAAAAGATAAAAGGCTACTTTTTAGATAGCTCTTACAAAGAGTTTGTAGAAAAACTGGTAGAAAACAACAAAAAGAACAAACAGAAACTCTTAAAAATATCAGGCATTGTAGAGAGTGACGCTACTGTGACAAAAGAGTCTCTAAGAGATGAAAGATTGTCTAAATATGAGTAGTTTTTTCTTCGATACCAACTTTTTTTTGGATATTTTGGACAAGTCAAGAGATAGACATTCCCAAGCTAATAAAGCATTGAGTTTGCTGATTGAAAAAGATGAAGATCTTTTTACAAGCTCTGATATTATCAGTACAATATCATACTTTTTACAAAAAAGACTGGGCATAAAAGAGACTGTACTCAATATCGATTATATAGTTGAAAATGTCAATATCCTATCATCTACAAAAGAAGATTTTTTAGAACTTAATCGAATCATTTTAAAAAATAGCAACAACCTTAAGATAGATTATGAAGACTGTATGCAACTCTATCTGGCAAACAGATACAAAGTCGAAGCGATATTAACAAGTGACAAAACTTTTTGTGGGGGTCTTCATCAACTATTTAGTGTTGAAATTCTCTATTTGGATGAATATTTGAAACGTTACCAAAACTGGTGACCCGTAGGGGACTCGAACCCCTGTTGCCGGCGTGAGAGGCCGGAGTCCTAACCGCTAGACGAACGGGCCACATGAAGTGTCGTTAGGACATTTAGGCGGTGATTATAGACAAAACTTACTTATAGATTAGTTAAAATATCGACAGTCCAGTTTTTTCTACAAACTTTTGTAGTGCTAGTGTACCTGCGTGTGAATTTCCATATCTATTGAGAGAGGGAGACCATACGCAAATTCCCATTTTTCCCGGAACAACTGCAACAATTCCACCACCTACCCCACTTTTTCCAGGAAGCCCCACATGAAAAGCGAACTCTCCCGATGCATCATAATGTCCACAAGTAAGCATCACAGCATTGATCCGTCTGGTTTGGCTTGGGGTGATGTAGTTTTTTTGCGTTAGTGGATCTGTTCCTCCATTTGCAAGATATAACATCGCTCTGGAAAGTTCTTGTGTATTCATGCTTACAGCACAATGTTTGAAGTAAGTCTTCACCGCTACGATAGGCTCATTGTCAAGATTTTCAAAACTTTTCATCAGATTTGCTAATGCAAGATTACGATATGCATGATCCATCTCTGATACCGAAACTTCAGGATCAAAGCTGATATCGTTATCATCTGCGATATTACGAATAAAATTCAAGATCACTTCAAACGCTTTGTAATCATCTTTAAAATGAGCGATAAGACTATCTGTCACAGCAATAGCACCTGCATTGATAAAGGGATTTCTTGGTTTTCCTTGTTCATACTCAAGTTGTACAAGAGAATTAAACGGATTTCCAGATGGCTCTACTCCAAGACGTTCATATAAATTTTTAGAATAGATATCTAGTGCAAGTGTAAAAGTAAAAACTTTTGAGATACTTTGGATAGAAAACTGCTTTTGAACATCTCCCACACCATAACGCTCACCCTCTGTAGTGATAATAGAAAATGCAAATTGCTGGGGATCTACACTTGAGAGTGCAGGAATATAATCTGCCACTTTTCCTCTGCCTATCTCGGGTGTTATCTCTTCATAAATCTCTTCTAATATCGCTTGATAATCCATCTTTTTCCTTTGGAGAGATTATACAAAAATTATGCAAAAATCCGATATGGACATATATCACTTGCAAGGTTTTTTGACATGACATACAACTGCTCTAACTGTGGTGCTCCTATCGAAGGGATTATCTGTCCATATTGCAACACACGAAATGCTATAGATTTGAAACAAAGTTATCCCATACATGAAAATCCAGATCGAGTGTGTCCCAACTGCGATATTTATCTTGATACACTCATTTTAGATAAAAACAAAAAACTTTACATTGAAAAATGCAGACATTGTGACGGAATATTTCTCGATTTTGGAGAACTAGAAGAGATCATGGAAGAAGAGATAAAAAAAACACAAAGACATGACTTAAAACGACTGCATGAAATACAAAACAATCCCCTTATAAGAGAGAAAAAGATTCATTACAAAAAGTGTCCGCAATGCAGAAAAACGATGCTTCGTCTAAACTATCAGGGAAGAAGCGGTGTTATCATAGACTATTGCAAAGAGCATGGCTACTGGCTTGATAGTGGTGAACTTCGCCAAATCTTAGAGTGGGCAAAACTTGAAGGAATTCGCGATTTTACACCTACTCTTCATAAAGACTATATCAGAACATCAAAAATAGCTACAGATATCCCTAAGCATCAAAATAATATTTTCAACACTTTTAAAGAGGAGGCAATTTTTGATCCTATTGTTTCACTCTTTCGG
>JALSQA010000201.1 GCA_026985685.1 Campylobacterales bacterium
ATCTTGTGCGTGTAAAAGTAGTAAGTCAAAGTTCATGGCATTTTCTCCAAGAATAGGCTTTGCACTTGCATAAATAAGGATAATCCCAAAAAGTATCAAAGAAATTGCAATCGCTCCAACTATCATGTAGTTCCAAGCCTCTTTATGTGCAGCACGGGTATGATTTGTTTTTATAAGATAAACGATACTAAGTGTTGCTAGTTCTAATCCTATCCAATAAATTCCCATGTTATTTGCCAAAATAGAGATGATAAGTCCTATCCAAAAAACTGCAAAAAATCTATAAAATCTACGATAATCATCAGCTGAAACTCTAACATGCTTATCTAGTGTCATCAAAGCAAATGTTACACCAATACCAACAATAGAAGAGATCAGTAAAACATAAGTATTTAGTTCAGTTGCAACTAAAAATGTGCTATAAAGAATATAAGGCATAGGAGATAAAAAAAGTTTGACAATAGGAGCAAGAATCAAAAATGAACTAACAAACAATACTTTTTTAGCATGCATATTTTTGAAAAAACTCACTCCAAACATGATAAGTGGCGGTAAAAAGAGTAACTCAAGCATAAAACTCTTCCTTTTTAAAAAGTAAGTTCATAACTACAATCGCCATCAAAAGATCAAAAAACATTCCCAACTCTACCAACATCGGCATCCCCTTTGTAGCACTAATACCTAGTAAAAATAGTGCATTTTCCATACTTAAAAATCCTATAATCTTTGGTGCAACATTTTTGTACTCCATCACAAGCAACAATGAAAGAAAGAGTGACGAGATACTGATAGCTACATAGTTTGTATTGGGACCAAACATATGTGTAATTGGTTCAGATAGATAAAAAGTAAATACCAAAATAGCAGGAATTAATATGATGGCATATTGGACTTTTATATTTGATGTCACTTGTCTGACAAAGTTAAACCTCTGACTTGATCTTTTCAAAACAATAGGAATAATAAGAGCCTTGATAACAATCGTCACAATACCTGTAAGAATCATACTAAAATCATCTTCTTCCCAGCCAATCACAAGAGCCATCAAACCAAGAGTTAAAGAGTTTATGGAATACCACATAAACAAACGGTATAACCTTGTAGTAAAAAGTGCTGTAATTAGCGACGCTAAAAATATACCTATAAGAAAATCAACCACTCTTTACGCTCCTAATACATAAAATGTAATCAAAGATAAAAATGCAAAAACAATCGCAATTCCCAATAAATTTGGCACTTTGAAAAGACGAAGTTTTGCTGTATTTACCTCTAACAAACCAACTATAACAGCGATAAAAAATAACTTCGCAATAAAAATAAAAACCGCGATATACCATGGATACATCAACCCAAAGGGTAAAAACAAAGAAGCAAATAAAGAAGCAAATATAATAAATTTTATAGAAGATGCCATCTCAACAATAGCCAGATAAACACCGGTAATATCCAATATCATGGCTTCATGTACCATAGTCAATTCCAAATGTGTTTCAGGATTATCCACTGGTATCCTTCCATTTTCAGCCATCAGTAAAATAAAAAAACTAATCCCAGAAAAGATAAAACTTGCCATATGTTTAGAGGGAAAATGTTCAGCTAAATTTACACCAGCATTGCCCACTCCTAAATTTCCAGCCATCATTGAAACACTAAAGATTGTCAATATCATGGCAGGTTCAACTAAAGCAGCAATAAAAGCTTCCCTACTACTGCCCATACCTCCAAAACTACTAGCACTATCCAACCCAAGAAGCATCAAAAAAAATGTAGAAAGAGAGATCAATCCTGTAATCGTAAACGCATCTACAAAACTAACATAATATGCACCATCAACAACAGGAGGCAAAAATAAAATCGCAACAAGTAAAGGAGAGAGTACTAAAAAAGGTGCAACGCGTGTAATTTGGCTTGATTGTGTTGAAACAATAGTCTCTTTTTTCATCAATTTTGAAAAATTACGATAACCTTGAAAAAGAGATATAGGTCTTTTAAAAAGTAGTACCATTTTAAATGCTTTGATAAAAGAGAGTAAAATCGGTGCTAATAAAATCAATCCTATAATTGTACAAATATAAAAAATCATTTCTCATCTCCTACAATCAATATCTTGATAGAGATAATCATCACCACACCTTCAAGCACTAAAGTAGCCCAGCTAAACTCTTTGGCAAAAATACGATAACTAAACAAAACAGTCAGCATCAAGTTAAATATCATCGCTGCATAACGACTCTGTTCAAAATGAGAAATACGATAAATCCAGTAAGATATATTATTTGCTATCTTTTTAGTACTGTTATAGAGTGATTTTTCAAAAAGTGGCTTAACATGAACTTCATAACTAAAATCTTGCACAATTGTTTCTTCACCTACAATGCTCTGTTTCACAAAATGTTCTTCTGGTTTATATAGCCAGTTAAAAAATCGCCTGATTGGTCCTGCAAATCCTGTCGCAGAATATTGTGTCTTTGGAGATGTTCTATAACCACAAGCCCAAGCTTGATGTACTCGTTCTTTAACACCTAAACTTTTATATGCAAACATCATCAAAGCTGTTATCCCGACCAATAAGCCAAGCAAGACCAAAGGAGAAACAACCCCACCATGAAGAGCTGGTGAATGCATACTCCAGATAGATGTCGTAAAGATTTTATCATAAACACTTACATGAGATAGTGATATCAAAACATTATCAAACCATCTCATATAAAAAGGAGTAAATGCCATCAATGAAATCACAACAAATGCCATCAATATCATCCCCATTTTCATACCAAAATTTACTTCTTTGGCATGTTTTACATTTTCACTGCGATGAAGTCCCAAAAAGGTAATCCCATAAGCTTTGACAAAACAAGCTATCGCCAAACCAGCAGTTATCGCTAAAGAAAATATAGCAAAAGGAATGGCTAATTTTAAAGATGTATCCACAATAGCACTTGAGCCTAAC
>JALSQA010000202.1 GCA_026985685.1 Campylobacterales bacterium
TGGTCATGCAAAAGCAAAAGAGATCATAACTTCACTACAGGAACAAGGGAAAATAGTCTTTTAATATTCAATTTAGTTCTTTTTAAGTATAATATTTTCAAATAATTAAAAAGGATATTTAATGTATAAAAAACTTTTTACATCTGCACTTTCTTTAAGTACACTCCTGATACTAGGAGGGTGTGGAGAAGATACTAAAAAAACAAATGAACTTTACAATCCTCACCAAAAGATACCACATACATTATATCCTCAAAAAACTTCTGGCACTAAAACTAAAAGCATAAAAAACACACAAAATAAAATATTAAAACCTACTCCAGACAAGATAGACAAAAGCACTTTAAAAATAACTATCACAAATAATCATACATCGATTTCAAATAAAAAAACTTCCTTACAAAAAAAGGTAAAAATTAAAAAAGAGATTTCTTTACATCCTTTAGTTTTAGACAAAGCCAGGAAAAATATTTCAAAACAAACGCATAAATTAGATACAGCACCCAAACATATCAACAAAATTCCAACACAAAAACAAAATAATCTATCTCTTTTAGTAGAAAAAATTCCAACACCAGTCAAACCTGTAAAAGTTATTTCACATGAACAAATAGCTAAGATACTTTCTTCAATTCAAGTTGTCAAAGTAAACGCATCTAAAGAGATTTTAAAGTCAATAAAAGTTATCAAAGCAATAAAACCCATAACTCAACATGATTTACCAAAACCACCCTCTCTTACTGTTGATATTGCAAAAGCACAAGCGATTGCAAAAATAGCAAAATCTGTTGCCTTTGTTCAAAGTGCCAAAGCAGTAGCAAAAGCAAATATAGCTAAAGCTGTAGCAGATGTAAAACTTGCACAACTTCAAGACCAAAACCATTCTCTAACACAAAAAGATGTACAAAAAGCCCAGTTAAAAAGTGCTCAGGATGTTGCCAAAGCAGTAGCTACTACAGAAATTGCAAAGGCTAAAGCTGCTGCTACTATATCTAAAAGTGTAGCTAAAGTTGAAGCTAAAAAAGCTGGTAAATTTATACAAACAAAGTAAATATATGCAAAACGTTGGTTATTTATACGATCCTGATTTTAGCTTACACGATACAGGCGAATTTCATATAGAAAATAAATTTCGTACTGAATCTATCAATCTTCTTGTAGAAGAGAAGTATCACGATATGTATCCTATTCCAAGTCGCCTAGGAGACAAAGAAGAACTACTTGCCGTACATGATTATGAATATGTAGACTGGATTGAGAATGGATATGATAATGGTGTGAGATCGATCATCTCAAGTGATACAATCATTTCAGAAGATAGTTTTTATGTTGCTTTAAAAGCAGCGACAAGCACAAAAAATGCAATAGATTTTTTTGCACAGGGTAAAGGGAAAAGAGCATTTTTAAACCTACGCCCACCAGGACATCATGCTGAAATCATCACAGGGCAAGGCTTTTGTATTTTTAACAATATCGCACTCATGGCACGTTATGCACAAGAAGCAGGTTATAAAAAGGTAATGATTATAGATTTTGATGTTCACCATGGTAACGGTACTCAAAATATATTTTATAATGATGATAGTGTCTATTATTTTAGTACTCATGAGAAAAATAATTACCCTTATGTTACAGGTGATTTTTCAGAAAAAGGTGAAGGTAGAGGCTATGGTTTTACTCAAAACTTACCTTATATAGATTATATTGATGATAAAGAGTTTTTAACACTTTTTGAACAATTACCACAAGATTTTGACTTTGATATTGTTTTAGTCTCAGCTGGTTATGACCTTATGAAAGATGAAGAAATTTCAACATCTCAAGTTACTTTTGATGGACTTTATGAGATGCTCAAAATAATTCTAACTTTCACAAAAGATAAACCTGTAGCTTTTTTACTTGAGGGTGGATACAACATCGAATCATTAGTAAAAAGTGTTGATATCACTCTTGAAACACTACACACCTTTTAAATACTTTTTCCAATAATCATTTTTTGCTTTTTGTGAGAAAAATTCATAATTTTTTGTATCATATCCCTTTTTATTTTTTTTAAAAACAACTGCTGTCAATCTACCTCCATAAACACAGCCTGTGTCAATATCTAAAGCATATTTTTCTATCTTTGGCTTTGGAAATGGGTGATGTCCAGATATAACAAAACCTTCTCTTCCGTCATAAACTTCACTCCAGAACTTATAACGATTATCTTCATCACTCCAGGGAATGGGTTCTAACTTTTTATTAAGATATCTGACTAAAGTCATCTCTTTTTTTGACACCATATCCATGTTTTTAGAGAGTTTCATATCAGGAGTCAATCCTCCATGTAAGATAGTAAGATTCTCACACTTTAAATAATATGGTAATGATTTTAAATAACTATATTCATTATCTTGCATACTTAATACAGTAGCTATTTCAAATGGTCTAAGTGTTTTTAAATACTCTTCGCCACTTTGTAGATATTTTTCATACTGTTTCATAGCTTTGGCTTCATTGTTTCCAATAACAGCTTTTATGCTATGCTCTTGCATATATGCAATCATCTTATCTGCCAGATAGGGACCTTTGTTGAGAATATCTCCAACACTTACCTCTATATCTTCTTTAGTGATTTTAAGTTCTTGACGCAATATTGCAAATTCATCAAGACAACCATGTAAATCACCATATACTATAACTCTTTTCATGTTTTTAGTATAACATGAATATATATAGATCACCTATCACTGCCATTAAGTTAAGGATTTTATACTTGTAAATAGTGACTTTAGTTATAGCTTTCTGCAGAAATATTTTAAGCCAAAAAGCCTAAATTCAGGTCTTTATAGAAAGTGGTGCTTTTAGCTTCACCTAAAAAGTTGGTACATATATTAGATTTTGCACTTTTTTTGAAGTTAAAAACTTACTTATATTTGATGGAGCTGAAGC
>JALSQA010000203.1 GCA_026985685.1 Campylobacterales bacterium
AATGTTCTTATTATAAAGTCTTTCTTCTTTTGAGGAATGTTTTTTTCTGATAAAAATGCTTTGATACGTCCAAGTAAAATGTCACCATCTCTACCACCTTCAAATGCTTGTGACTTTAACTCTTCTTTTTCTAAAATAGGCACTTTATTAGGTATGCCAATAGTCGCCATAATGGTTGCAGCCACTAAATAAATACGGTCTTTTTCGCCTAAACCTTTTTCGTTTTCATAAATGTCATTGTTAAGCTTGACTAGACTTGCGTCTATTTCTCTCTCTTTTTGCTCTTTGATGGCTTCTAGTTCTTTTAGTGAGAGTTGTAGATGTTTTACTTTTTCTATAAAGGCATCAAAGTTTTTAGGTGCTAAAAACGAGAGGTCTGTAAACTCTCCTATCTTTTGCCCTGCCCCATAGTTACTTTTAGAGACATAGTAAACGCCTATCTCATGCTCTATGTTCCCCTTGCTGTCCTTATTCCCCGTGATACCAATAGCGATAATATCTGTATAGCTCGTATAGTGCAACAAGGCATTAGCATAATGCACTGCACCATTAACGGCATAATCTTTTATGTTTGTATAATGAGGTTCATGTTTGGCTTTTGTATTTTCTACTTGTCCCTCTTTGTTGAGTTTGACAAGTTTATTTTTCTGTCCTTTGTACTCTATGAGGATAGGATAATATTTTTGATTTTTATCTTCTAGTAACAACTTAGCGTCAGGACGATTGCCACCTTTGCCACCGCCCTTAGACTCATACTCTCCAAGTGCTTTGTCTATTTCACTATTTAGTGAAGCTTGTTCAAGTTTAACATCTAACCCATAAGATTGTAGCCATCCATTTGCTAATAGTGCTATATCTGGTTCTATTGACTTTGCCATTTAATTTTCCATTATTGAGTTATATTATTTTAGCTAAAAATTTATTTAAAGTTTTTTTATCACCCAACTGTTTAATACCTAACATAATTCACAAATCAAAAAATAAATATAATCATAAATCAAGCCATTTGTATATTTGTATATAGTAGTTATAATGAAAATACAACATAACTACTATAGTATGATGTTATATTACATAATGTTATATGTATTTGAGTTATTAAGTTAAACTAAGATTATACAATGGAGACTAAGGTATCCATTGTATATTGTTTATTTTGAAGGGTTATGAGCAGTGACCTCCACCGCAACAACCAGATTTTCCTCTTTCATCTACTGATATTTTGAAAGTTGAGTCATCTTCTACTACTTCAAATTCATGTTTTTGACAAAAATCTTGATTCATGTCTTTTGCCATGTTTAAAGCTTGTATTAGGGCATCATCTTTTGACTCGAAAGTCATATTATTTGTAAACTCACTTTTTTTAAAGCATCCACACTCTTTTTCCATTTTTACTGTAAACATTTTTAAATCCTTCTATTAATATTTATTAGAGGATATATTTTATCAAAGAAGAACTTAAATAAGAGTTATATTGTCTTCTTTTCTGTGATACTCAACAATGCCGGTAACAAAACTATATCTACGATAAATGCGATAATAAGTGCTGTTGCTGTTACTATACCAAAATTATAGTTTGGTGAAAATTTACTTCCCATAAACATTGCAAACGCTATACTCAGTATGATTGTAGTAAACAATATCGCTTTTCCTGCATATTTTAAAACATAGTCAAACGCCTCTTCTACACTTAGATTTTTCTTTCTTGCTTCAAAATATTTTACTAAAAAATGTATAGTATCATCTACTGCAACACCTAAGATAATAGCACCGCTAACAGCTACTCCTAAATCTATATTTATCCCTAGCCATCCCATCACACCTAAAACAAGGATGATTGGTAAAATATTTGGAACAAGAAAAATCCATATCAATTTAACACTTCTAAATATCAAAAACATCACAACTGATACTAGCACAATAGCAAGTGACATAGAATATATCAAGGTATCTGTGACATCTTTTTGCATATGTGCAAACATCTTTGTCTGTCCATTTACTGTTGCCTTGTAGGGAGTTTTTTCCCACCACTTTTGTACCCAGTCAATCATCTCAAGATCTTTACTTGTATCAACGATATTGACCTGTGCTGTAACACGTAGTAATCTCTCTTCTATATCCATTTTATCATTGATCTCCATGCCTTGTGGAAGCGACAATGAATATAGCAATAGATACTGTGCTATGAGGTTTTGGTCATTTGGGATGGTATTACTTTGATTCATGACAACATTAAATCTCTTAATAACATCCATCAAAGATGTCATATGTCTTATATCAGGAAACTTTGCCTGATAAGCATCATAAAATTTCTGCACTGTATTTAAAAATTCTGGATCTTTTATACCATTTTTTTTACCACTATCAACAACGATTTCATATGCCATAGGACCTGTAAGATTTTTTTGTAAAAAATTAGTAGATTTACGAATCTCAACATCTGAATCAAAATAACGAATAGTGTTACTATCAACTTTTAGCTTTAAAAGTCCAGCACCAATCATCAAAAATAAAACACCTGTTATCAAAATGATTTTTTTATTATTTTTGACGATAAATTTACCATAGTGGATATTATCAAAAAATGATTTTTTCTCTTTTGTTTCTTTCTTTACAATTTCTTTATTTAAAATCAACAATGTTGAAGGCATCCAAAAAACACTAATCAAAAATGCTAATACTGCACCAGAAGCTGTAGCTATCCCAAGTGTAGAAACAGGAACTACATGACTTATCCCTAAAGAAGCAAAACCTATAGCAGTAGTTAAGGAAGTTAGGAAAATCGGTAACATATTCTTTTGCATACTCAAATATACTGCCTCTTTTGTATCCTTACCTTCTCTTCTATACATTAGCCAGATTATATAAACATGAACCGCATCAGCGATACCAATCGCCACGATAAATACTGGAATATTAGCTGTGAA
>JALSQA010000204.1 GCA_026985685.1 Campylobacterales bacterium
AAATTTTTTAAGAACTATCTGAAAAATATAAAATATCTTATAATTTAGTATTTTTTAGTTATAATACTTTAAGTTATTACTAGCCATTGTATCTTTTTTACCGCTTATATTTTGACGTGCTTTTAATTCTATTGAATGGAACTAAGTCTGTATTTCCAATAATAAAATATTTAAATTTATTGGTGCGGTAATGAGATACTATGGTATAAAAGTTTGGGAGAATTATGAGAAAACATTTAACAGAACAGACTGCTATATTTTTTAGTGTTTCAAAATGGGTATTTCTCTCATCTATTATCGGTATTGTTATTGGTGCTATTGTAACTTTGTTTCTTGATATATTACATTGGACAGAACATAGTAGAAATTTACTTCCTTTTCATTTTTATTATACATTACCGTTTATTTTGATGTTAAGTTTATGGCTTGTTAAAAAATTTGCTCCAACAGCTGAAGGTCATGGCACAGAAAAAGTGATAGAAGCAGTACATAAAAATTATGGGAAAATTGATATTTGGGTCATTCCTGTAAAATTAGTTACTACTGTTTTGACTATTTTTGCAGGTGGTTCTGTTGGTAAGGAAGGACCAGCAGCCCAAATAGGTGCAGGAGCAGCTTCTGGAATTTCAGATTTACTTCGTTTTAATAAATATGATAGAAAAAATTTAGTTATTTGTGGTATTAGTGCTGGTTTTGCAGCTGTTTTTGGTACTCCTATTGCCGGTGCTATTTTTGGTGTTGAAGTATTGATTATTGGTGTGATTAAGTATGATGTGTTGTTACCTTCATTTATCGCTGGTTTTGCTGCTTTTACCACAACACAATTTTTGGGAATTGAATATACTTATTATGATGTACGTTTTTATGAAAATATTGCTCTTGATCTACCACTTATCTTTGAAGTTGTTGTAGCTGGTATATTTTTTGGTATTGTGACTGATATATTTGTCACAGCAGTCTCCTGGAGTCATAGAGCTATCAAAAATATCAAACTAAATCCTTACTTAAAAGCATTTTTTGGTGGAGTAATCTTGATTATAATTGCTTCAATATTTGGTGATAGATATTTAGGATTGGGATTAGATACCATTAAATTACTTTTAAATCATGATGGTGATTTTGCTAAAGATATCCCATGGTATGCGTTTTTACTTAAAACACTCACTACTTCTATATCATTAGCTGTCGGTGGAAGCGGTGGAATTATCACCCCTATATTTTATGTTGGTGCTGCAAGTGGACACTTGATTGGTATGTTGTTAAATGAACACATAGCTCTTTTTGCTGCACTAGGTTTTGTGAGTGTGGTTGCTGGTGCAACAAATGCACCTATCGCTGCAACTATCATGGCAGTAGAACTTTTTGGATTAGAGATTGCTCATTATGCAGCTTTAAGTGCAGTGATAAGTTTTTTGATAACAGGGCATAGAAGTGTATTTTCCTCTCAAATTTTGGCCATGAAAAAATCAGGGATTTTAAATGTAAAAATAGGTAAAGAAATAGATGATGCAGAAGTAAAACTTGAAGAAAAAGAGATTAATCAAATACGAGATATTCGTGAACGTTTACAACAAAGACGTAAAAAGTTAGTTCAGACACGACAACAAAATAAAATTGATAAAAAGAGAAAGAAACAAAATAGTACAAAAAAGGAAGAATAAATATTAGCGGTGTTTTCAACCGCTAATATCTAGTAAGGCAAATCTTGTGGTAGTAGATAATGTTTTGTGATTGTTTGTTCACAATTATCATTTTTTACACTTAGAGTTAAATCCAAAGCTTTAAAAGTATCAGGATTGACATTTACCCATTTTATAGGTCCTATAACATCATGGCTATATTGTTCTTGTGAATTTGTATATGTTTTGGTTGCTTGCCACAAACATTGTGTTTTATTAGGATCTATTTCTTTACCTTGGTAGAGACTTTTTGCACAGGAAAATTTGTATTGTTGCGCATCTGCTTTTTCATAAGTGATAACAGGGGTAATATTACACTTTGGATCAACTGGGATATTGATATAGGCTGAGTTCTCAGTGATGACGCTTATATTTTGACAAGTTGTTGCATATGCACCTTCGTTATCCTGAACTTTTAAACAAAGTTTATGAGTAGCATCATCACATGGCAATACAGTAGTAGTTTTGGCTGTATCTGCATCAATTTGTACATCATCAAGAGTCCAGTAATAAGCTACGATTTTCCCATCTTTATCTATGCTAGTTGTACCATTCGCATTAAAAGAGATACCGCATCCCATTTTGGTCGGTACTCCTGTTATTTTAGCAATTGGTGTTAAATTTCCTCTAGCACTGATACTTGTAGTTAAGTCTTTTTTACAACACTGTTCTTGACATCCAGATAGTAAAAATAAGGCTGACATAACTGATACAGATACAAATAATTTCATCTTTTTCTCCAGTTCTTTATAATATTTAATATTAAAGTAAATTTAAGCTTAATCCATTATAAAAAACATTACCTTTTAAAATCCTTAAATACACTGATCTACAATAAATTTTCTATCTGGATATAGGTAAACTTCTACACGTCTGTTGAGTGCCATATTAGCTGCTGATGTATTTGGTACTACTGGTTTGTTAAATGAACATCCCTTTTCGTAGACTGGGTTTGGTATACCGCCATTTATGATGAGATTTGCAACTGTTCTAGCTCGTTTTTTAGATAAAACCTGGTTATAACTTTGTGAACCTCTATTGTCTGTGTGTCCAACTACTTGTATGATAGTCTGTGGATAGTTTTTGAGTACTGAGATTAATTTTTGAATCTTATACTGTGCAGTAGAGGTTGGTTGAGCTGAGTTTGTAGGAAACATCATTTTATCTCTGAAAGTTATTTTTACAAACCTGTCATTTTTTGTAACGATGATATCACTGTCACTAGTCGCTTCTGCATTTGGATTG
>JALSQA010000205.1 GCA_026985685.1 Campylobacterales bacterium
TTTTATAGGTGAAAGATGTAAGTTTGCTATAGTACTTTGTTCATTATCTAGTATGACATCAAAACTATTTTGTGCTGTTTGGATAACTGTTTCTGGTTTGATTTGTTTTGCTTTACCATAAAGAATTTGGTAGCAAACTCTTGGTTGAGGATTTTTGATAGTTATATCTGAATCTAGTATGTATTTAAATATATCCCCGTAAGTTTTCACAAGAGTATCTTTATCAATAATCATAGTACCATCTTCTGTTTTTGCATCGATACTGATAAGTGGAAATGCAATTTCTGAAAAAAATTGATTGTATTGATCGCTAAATGGCAAGGATATTTCTATACGTTTGTTGATAGGATTTATTTGTGCAGATAGTGTGTATTTGTATCTGTCACGTTCCAATCGGTGTAAATTTTTGATTTTGGCAATCACAAAAGGATGATTTTGTGATTGGATTAAATCTTGCTCTTTTTTAGAAAGTAAGACTAGTTTTTGGATGGATAGTAGATTTTTGAAAACTACTGGCAAAGGTTTCCTTGGTATATTTATCTGTTCACGCAGAGTTTGTACGGCTTTTGTTTTTGAAGCATTGCATAAGATATGAAATCCATTTTTTTCTTTGATAGCTATGATTTCACCTCTTGCTAATAATTTTATACAGGTATGAAAAATATCATTACTTCTTTTCTCCTCATTTATAGCACTTTCTTTGATGTTTTTATGCAGTTTTTTACTATAGGATTCTATTTGAATAAGTGTTACAAGTTTGGTTAATAAATCTCTGTCAAAAGTTTCAAAAAAATCTTTATCAGCTTCTACATCTAGGACAAAACCTGCTTTTGTATCTTTATATGTAATATTTTTTACATCTAACTTAGATAAGAAAGAGAGTATGCTTTCTTTCATGTCTATCTCTTGATATGGCTTCCCCTTGATAGTATATTGATATGTCTGCATAATGGTTTTATCCTAATATTTAATATTGAACAAGTTGTAGATAGCACTATCTAAAATTTCCTTATATAGAGCTTTTTATAATTATATATTATATAAGATAAAAGTAAGTTTTAATTGACTGCAAGATGCTTTTATTTTTAAGATTTTGTTTCTAAAATGTAACCTTTTGTGTTATAATCTCTCTTATGAATAAAAGAAAAACAATATTAGTAACAAATGATGATGGATTTGAAAGTTTGGGTTTAAAAGCCCTGGTTGAAGCACTTAAACCACTTGGTAGGGTGATCATCACCGCTCCTTCAAATGAAAAATCTGCTTGTGCCCATAGTATGACACTTGCACGACCGCTTCGTTTTATAGAGATAGATGATGATTTTTATAAACTTGATGATGGAACACCAACTGATTGTGTCTTTTTGGCACTTAATGCACATTTTGATGAAGGAGATCGTCCTGACTTGGTCGTAAGTGGTATCAATCGTGGTTCAAACATGGGAGAAGATATCACTTATAGTGGTACAGCAGGTGGAGCGATGGAGGGAGTTTTACAAGGGATACCTTCTATCGCATTTTCACAGGTATGTAAAGACAAATGCCAGAATATTTTAGATTTTGGCTATGATTTGGCAGCAGATGTGGCATATGATTTGGCAAAAAAAGTTCTTGATGGTGATTTTCCACTGGGGGAAAGAAAGTTTTTAAATGTAAATATCCCGCCTATTCATAAAGACCAGTGCAAAGGCTATAAAATTACCAATGCAGGTAAACGTATATATGCAAACAGTGCTCACTTGCATCGTAACCCTAGAGGTGAAGAGTATTATTGGATTGGTTTACCTGCATTTGAATGGGATAAACGTGGAGATGAACATATCTGTGATCTTGATGCTATCAACATGGGTTATGTTTCGATTACACCTGTTCATCTTGATATGACTTCTTATGATGATATAGCATTGTTAAAAGAGTGGATTTGAGATACTCACGTGTAAAATCTCTGCTGGGAGATGACTTTTCAAAACTTCAAGATGCAAAAGTTTTACTTTTAGGTGTTGGTGGTGTTGGAGGATTTTGTCTGGATTGTCTGGTGAGAACAGGTGTCAAAGATATTACGATTGTTGATTTTGATACTTTTGAAGAGAGTAACCAAAATCGACAAATAGGAAGTGAAAGTCTTGGAAGTGTGAAAGTTGAACATTTACAAAAACTTTATCCCTGTGTCAGTACAATCAATATCAAAATAACTCCACAATGGTGTGAAGATTTTGATTTTTCTCCTTTTGATTTAGTGATAGATGCGATTGATGATATGAAAGCTAAAGTTGCTATAGCTCACAAAGTACATGAAAAACTCATCTCGGCAATGGGTGGAGCAAAAAAACTTGATCCAACAAAAGTAGAGCTTACTTCTATCTGGAAAACCCACGGTGATCCATTGGCAAAAAAGTTTCGTTATGAACTTAAAAAGAGCGGATTTGATAAAGATTTTTTAGTAGTATTTTCTTCTGAAATTTCACACTGTAAAGATCTTGGTTCATTTGTGGGAGTGACTGGTACAGTTGGATTGACACTTTGTTCAGGGGCTATCAAAAAGTTATGTTCATGAAGTATTTTATTATTTTTATCTCCCTTTGTACTTTTGTTTATGCCAAAATCTCACCTATAAAAATTACTCCAGATGGCTATGTTCAAACAAAAGATTTTCAAATTGTTGATAGTAAAGTAGTTACTTTTGACCGTATCGGATGGCAAAAATTTTATGGTATATCAGCATTGGCATACGATAGTGAAACACAGATACTCTATATGCTAAGTGACCGTTCAAGGCTTTTTAAATTTAAATTGACCATACATGATGATAAAATCACAAAACTAAAAGCTATCTGGGGAGATAGACTTCTCGATAAACAAGGACGAAAATTTTTTATCAGACATAGTGATTCCGAAGGTATGACTTTGATCAA
>JALSQA010000206.1 GCA_026985685.1 Campylobacterales bacterium
TACAAGCTTGGCATCTAAAATGTTCTTATTCTCTTGCCCTAAAGCCTTTAGTTGCATATTTATATATATTTGTAAGGCAAAATCTTTTACCACCTCTTTGGTAGCCTTGCCCCATTCCCATATTGCATTTGTTAATAAACCTTGAATAATTGGATTTTGAAGTAGATTTTGCATAGGATATCCTTCAGTATAATTTATACATTATACTGAACTTTTACTTATAATTTTAAAATAGAAAATAGTTTAATATTAAATTTATATCTAAATATTGAGGATCATGACTTAATTTTCAACTTTTTCCTGACTCTCCTTTTTGATGGAGCTAAAGCACCATTTCCTGTTTGGAAACAAAGCTGTATATTTAACTTTGTTATATAGTCTGAAGTAGTGCTAGTAGCTCTTTGGGGTTCATCACAGGGATATCAAATTTGTCAAATACTTTTTTTCAACTTTGGCAGATACTCCCGTATCACACCTTCAATCAATGCCATATTGACACCTTCATAGTCATGAGCAACAAAATTCCTCACCGCTATTGCACCTCGTATATCTTCTTTGTCAAATTTAGACAAAGTCTCTAAATCTAAATCATCTTGCAATTTTTGGAATTGCTCAGCTATAGAAACAAGATGCATTAAGATTGCGGGCTTCATAACAATTTCATCATCTAAAGCTTTTGTAATACTACCCGCTTTGTTCACAATCTCTTCGATATGTTCTATTTTACGCTTGATAATATCTACTCTTTTATACATAAATCGCACTTTCTATGATACTTTTGTCTTTTAATCCACTTTCATCACACAAATCTACTTCTCTTTTGAACTCTTTTTTTAGTTGATTTCTCAAATCTTCAAGATATAAAAAAGCTTTGACACCTCGGTTCTGCACTACAAACTGATTTGTTGTTTTAATAACGAGATCTATATCACTCAACACATCAGCATGATCACTTGCAAAAGAGCCAAAAAGACCAATCTTCTCTATGCCATCATGCTCAAGCCTAGGTTTGATTAGAGATAGATAATGCAATATATCCTCTTTTGTAGTAGGCATTTTATGACCTTTTTGAGTTCATTATATCATGTTTGCATTTAACCTCAAGATGGAGCTAAAGCACCATTTCCTGTTTGGAAACAGAGTCTTATTATATAGTCTCAAGCAATGCTAATAGTTCTTTGGGATTCATTACTGGAATCTCAGATTTGTCAAATCCTTTTCTATCCCGTGTGACGATAACATCTGCTCCATAGTGAAAAGCTGCTTTGTAGAGAACACTATCTTCATAATCTCTATCATCACTATCCAATGCTTCACTAAGCACCAATCTTGTAACTGGGGCAATTTCAAATAGTTTTAGTAGGGATGTGATGATGTCATGTGAGTTTTTTTTACTGTAGGATTTTTGTACAAGGTAGTGGATGGTAGTCACCGTCGTGGCACATAGCATACCCGTAATCTCTGCTTTCTCAACCTTGCTAAAGAGTGTCTGTGCATTTTGGCTAAAAGGGTGGCGATCTAGAAGTAAATCCAAAACGATGTTTGTATCAAACAAAATTTTCATAGGTATTTTTCTTCAAGATGTCTGTGATAGTCAGCTATATCTATCTCTTTGTCTTTTAAAGCACCCTTTAATGAATCCGTAATAGGTGTATTTTGCTGTTTTTTATATTGGCTTATATCTGGTTCATTTTTAAGAAGAGTTAAAAAATTATTAACTACTTTTGAGACAGAAAGATTGTTCTTTTTAGCATATATTTTGACATAAGAGATGAGATTTTCATCAATATAAAGTGTCAATTTTGATGACATAAAAGGCTCCTGTCGTACAAGTTTTCAAATATTATACGATATTTTGATATAAATGTCAAGCAGATAGTCGTTTATGTTTTAAATGTATCTAAAAGCACCATTTCCTCTTGAAAACAGTGCTTTTGTCATATTATGAAATGAGTGATTCGTCTAGTTTTAGCTCTTCGTTGTTCATGATACCTATGCCTTTTTTAAGTACATATTTTGCTACTTTTTTAGCTTGTTTTAGTGAGTGCATTTTGTATGTTCCACATTGGTAGATATTTAACTCTGGGATATCTTTTTTACTTTTGACTTCTAAGATATCTTTCATAGCTTTTTTCCAGGCTTTTGCTACCCTCTTCTCATCAGGAGATCCTAAGAGGCTCATATAAAAGCCTGTTCTACATCCCATCGGTGATACATCGATGATTTCAACTCCGTCACCGTTCAAATGATCTCTTATAAATCCAGCAAAGAGATGTTCAAAGGTGTGTATCGCCTTTTCAGTAAAGAGGTCTTTGTTTGGTTTGTAAAATCTCAAATCAAATACAGTAATCGTATCTCCACATGGAGTACTCATCGTTTTTGCAACCCTTACAGCAGGTGCTATCATTTTAGTATGGTCAACCATAAAACTATCTAACATTGGCATATTTTTATCCTTATTTTTTTTGTTTGCTATTATAGCAAGTTTTTCAGCTATTTGGGCAATTGGCAGCGAAATCTGTGACTTTCATACGTCCCCAATATCCGTACATCATCAGCAAAAAAAGCCAACTCTTCAAGAGCCAACCGCATAGCTTTTGCATCTATATGTCCATCTATATCGACATGAAATTGACTGCCCTGTGTAATATTGTTGCTCATGTAACTCTCTATTTTTAGTAAATTGATACCATTTGTAGCAAAACCACCAAGAGCTTTATATAAAGCTGCTGGTATATTTCTGACTTGAAATATAAGTGAAGTTATGTAGGATACTTTTGGATCATATTCTGGAACAATTTTTTCAGCTGAAAGTATAAAAAATCTTGTTGTATTTCCAGAGACATCCTCAAAATTTTCTCTCAATATTTGCAAATCATAAATATCAGCAGCAAGTTTAGAGGCGATAGCTGTTTTAGTTGGATCTTGCAATACTGAGATCTCTTTAGCTGCTCCTGCTGTATCTAGCTTCGCGATAGCTTCTAAACCTAATAGGGCTATATTTCCCTGGCATTGTGCTAATGCCTGAGGATGTGATGCAACTGTTTTAATCTCACCAATTGTCGTATTTTTTATACCTACTAAACAGTGCGTTACAGGTTCAAAATGCTCACCTATAACATGAAGTTTCATCTTTGGTATGAGTCGATAAATCTCTTCTACGCGACCTGCTGTTGAGTTTTCTAGTGGTATCATAGCCAAATATGTTTCACCATTTTCTGCCAGCCACATAGCTTCTTGAAAGCTTTCACACGGTATGGGTGTCAAATTTGGAAAGGCACTTTTGCAAGCTTGTTCGGAGTAGGCACCTTGTACGCCTTGGTATGCTATTTTATTTGTCATGAGGGTATTATATACTAAAAAGGGGCAAGTGCCCCTTTAAAAAATTGTTTGCTTTGTAGATTATACTCTTGCTTCTTCTCTTCTTTGCAGATATTCCCATTGGGCATCTACATTTTTTTGCCATTGTTCTAAGATATGTGCATTTTCTGGTTTGAACAAGTGTCTAAATCTTCCTTGTGCTCCAAGATAATCTTTCACAGGAATCACATTTTTTGGTCTATATGTGATATTAAGCTCTGTTCCATTGATGATCTCATAAAGAGGGAAAACCAATGAATCTGTAGCAAGGTCAGTGATAGAAATCGTATCTTTTGGATTAAATTTCCACTCTGTTGTACACGCTGAGATAGCATTGATAAAAACAGGACCTTCTGTTGCCAATGCTGTTTGCATCTTTTTGATCATATCTTTCCATTTATTTGGTGCAAGTTGTGCAACATATGGTGCACCATGTGCTGCCATAATACCAACCAAATCTTTTTTCATCTGTTTTTTACCATAACTAACACGACCAGCTGCTGCTGTAGTTGTAGATGCTCCAAGAGGTGTTGAACCACTTCTTTGTCCACCAGTATTTGCATATACTTCATTATCCAAACAGATATAAGTAAAATCATGACCTCTCTCTACTGCACCACTAAGCCATTGAAAACCGATATCATAAGTTGAGCCATCTCCACCAAATGCTACAAATTTTACTGGTGCATCTGGATCTTTGAGTGTTCCTTTTCTTTTTCTGGCTTTATACATTGCTTCTGCAGAGGCGATAGAAGTTGCCGCATTTTCAAAACCAATATGAATCCAGGAAGTATCCCATGATGTATAAGGATAAACAGCTGTACATACTTCTAAACAACCTGTATTTGAAGAGATAACCAAGTTGTCATCTGTACAGTTCATCAACTCTCTAACGATAATAGAGTGTGCACATCCAGGACACAATAGATGTGCACCTTCAAACCTATCATTTGATGTAGATAAATCTTTTAAATTTCTTATTTTTTTAATAGTACTCATATTTCTTTCCCCTCTTCCTATTCAAAATACTCTAATTTTGGACCACGAAGGCTCACAAATTGTTGTATTTTTCCTGATCTTTTACCTGATTTTGCATTTTTATCTAATTCTCTGTAAATATCTTTAATAGCATCTACTGTTAAATCACGACCACCAAGTCCATAAATATAGTTTGTCACCAAAGCAGTACTACCGCCACTATGTAATGCAGATGTCACTTCATTATAAAGAGCACCCAATGCACCACCTGGAGCACTTCTATCCATACAACCTACAGCCTTGACATTGGCTAGTGTTTCTTTGATAGCATCAAAAGGGAAAGGTCTAAATACTCTTGGTGCAACTACACCAGCTTTGATACCTTCTTCTTTACGTAACTCTTCAGCAACCATTTTAGCCGTTTCGACAGTAGTTCCTAAAGCTACGATAGCTACATCTGCATCGTCCATCATATAACTTTCAACACGCTTATATTTTCTACCAGTAATTTTCTCAAACTCTGCAAAAACAGCATCAATTTCAACACGTGAATCTATCAATGCTTTATGTTGTTTAGCTTTATGTTCATAGTGCCAATCTTCTTCTGTTTGTGCTCCATAAGTAACAGGACGACTAAAATCCAGTAATTCATCAAGAGGTTTATAATCTCCAACAAAAGCATAAGCTTCATCATCACTTAAAGGATGTACATTTTGTGCTGTATGTGAAGTAATAAAACCATCCTGGTGTACCATAACAGGTAAACGAACATTATGTTTTTCACCTATTTTAAATGCCATCAATACCAAATCATATGCTTCTTGTGCATTAAATGCATCAAGCTGAATCCAGCCACTATCACGTCCTAAATACATATCACTATGATCACCACGTACATTTAGTGGTGAAGCAAGTGCTCTATTTACAACACATAAAACAATCGGTAAACGCATACCTGAAGCTTGATACAATACTTCTGCCATCAAAGCGAAACCCTGTGAACTTGTAGCTGTTGCAACACGACCACCAGCAGCAGCTGCACCAACACATCCACTCATCGCAGCATGTTCACTCTCAACCATAATAAACTCACCATCAACATAACCATCTGATAAAAATTTACCATATCCCTCTACAACACCAGTAGATGGAGTAATAGGATATGCCGAAACAACATCAACCTGTGCTTGTCTTAGTGCTTGTGCTGCTGCATAGTTTCCATCCCATACAACAACTTTATCTAGTTCCATTTTTTCTGCCATACTATTTTTCCTCTTCTTTTTTACTCTTTTTCTTTTTTTCAGGCCATTTTGACAAAGCCTCATCGATATCTTGTCGCTCTTCAAACATCAAAAGTGATTTTGGATTAGTAGGACATACTTCCACACATACACCACACCCTTTACAGTGATCAAAATCAATACCAATCATTTTTTTATCTCTTGATATAATAGAAGTATCGGGACAAAAAATCCAACAGTTTTGACAATCAATACATATATCACGATTATAAATAGGTTTTACAACACGCCAATCGGCTACACTTGCTGTAAAAGAGTTAAATTCGGCATAAGGTCTCTCTTCTTGTTTCAAAAAAGCTACATTATCAACTTCATCTACAAAAGAGTCTAATACCACACCTTGGGTTACTTCATCCCAACCTAAAAGTTCTTCAGTTCCTAAAAATTTTGGATTTTCACTTTGTCGCATCAAATTTCCTTTCTACTTAACTTCATTGTATGCTCTGGTAATAGCATCCATATTTGCATCGATAATTCTTTGTGGGAATTTTGACAAAACTTTGAGCATTTTCTCTTTAAAATAATCTAGTTCAAACATTCCTGAAACTTTAACAAATGCCCCAAGCATTGGTGTATTTGGGATAGCTCTTCCGATAGTATCTAAGGAGATTTGAAAACAATCAACTGTATATACTTCTTTGCCCTCTAAGCTTGGAATCTCTTTTTTTAATTCATCTGTACTTAAATGTGTAGTAATAATGAATTTTGTATCCTCTGCTACATCTTCATAAACTTTTTTATCGCTATATGCCAAAGCTGGATCAAGAACCAGTACATATTGGGGAATCATATATTTTGCATGATTGATAATTTGCTTATCATCAATACGATTATATGCTGTCATTGCAGCACCTCTTTTTGCAGAACCGTACAAAGCAAATGCTTGCACTTCTTTGCCCGTTGTAGAAATTACATCACCTAAACCTTTGGCTGCTGTAACTGCCCCTTGACCGGCACGACTATGCCATCTCATTTCTACCATATAATCTCCTTAGAAATATTTTCCTACTAAATTGTTCTATAATTTTAGGTTATTATCACTTAACTTAAGCTTTTTTTTAAACATTTTTATTAATCTAATCGCACTTAGTGCGTCATTTTGTAAAAAATTACTACACCTTTGCAAATCTTCTTTCTTACCATATCCACTCAAAACACCAACAGCTTCTATCCCTGCATCTTTAGCACTAACCATATCCATGCAAGTATCACCAATCATCCAAACATCTTTAAAATCTTTGTTTTTCATATTATGTAATGCTTTTAAAATTGGTTCAGGATGTGGTTTTGGATATTTCACATGTTCACGACCTATCAAAACTTCAAAATACTCCATAACACCCATATGCTCTAACAAAATCTGTGAATACTCTCCTGTTTTGGTTGTCACAATACCTAAACGAGCAAACTCTGAAGCTTCTATAATAGCTTCTTTTGCATCTGGCAAAAATTTTGTCATCGCTTTGGAGCGTTTTCGATAATACTTTTTATAAACATCTACATAATCCCAAACTTTATCTTTTGAAACACCCAAATGTTCATACATAAAATCCAAAGGATGTCCGATCAAAGATATGATCTCATCTTCTGGAGGACAAGAGAGACCAAAATATCTGAAAGAATCATCAAAACATCGTAAAATCGCTTCAGTTGAATCAATCAAAGTACCATCTAAATCAAATAAAATTATAGTTTTTTTCATGGCTTAATCCAATCATTAACATTGTGCATAACGCCAATAATTGACTGGCTGACATTTTTAATATCCTTATTTACAACTGTGATAGCATTTGGTATATATAGAAAGAGATATGGATTATCATTAACAATCAAAGCAAATATTTTTTGATATATCTCTCCTAATTTTTTTTGATCTATCGTACCTTCTGCTTTTTTGATGAGTGTATCAACTGTTTTATTTTTATAACTGATAAAATTAAACCCACCTTTTTTACTTCCTTCACTATGCCATATACTATAAGCATCAGGCATCAATCCAAGTCCCCATCCAAGTACAACTGCTTCAAATTTTTTAGGCATGACGACTGTATTTAAAAATGCTTGCCACTCCATAGTTCTTATCGTAACTTTTACACCTGCTTTTTGGAGTTGGTGCTGGATAATTTGTGTTGCATATACACGTATTTGATTATTTGAATTGGTTACGATCTCAAAAGAAAATGGATGTTTTTTATCATAACCTGCTTCTTTTAGTAAAGAAATTGCTTTTTTGATATTTTGTTTTGGTGCTTTTATATTTTTGTTGTATGCAAATGTTCCAGGCATGAAAGGACCATTACACACTTGACCATGCCCAAAAAAAAGTATATCTACTAACTCTTGTCTATCTATCGCAAGACTAAGTGCCTCTCTCACACGCGGATCTTTAAATTTTGGATTTTTGAAATTAAATCCTAGATATGTATAACTTTGTGCAATTTTTTCATAAATCTTATAATATTTTTTAAAATCACTATCTAGCTGTCTCTCTATCTGTAAAGGTGTCAATGAACCAACATCAAGTTTATGTGATCTAAGCATCAAAAACTGTGTACTAGGATCTGGCATAAAATGGTAGATAATCTTATCAATATGTGCTTTGCCTCTAAAATAGTCTGGATTTGCATCAAGCTTGATATCTTTAGAAATTTCAAACCCTTTTAACATATACATGCCTGTACCAATTGGATGTTGATTAAATGAACTTGTCATGATATCGTCTTGCTTTTTTAGTATATGCTTAGGAACAATATCAGTCATCCAGGTTTGTAATGCTTTAAAATATGGTTTTTTATATTTAACTTCTATAGTAAAATCATCTATCGCTTTAACACTTTTAACATAACGAAATTCACTACTATAAGGTGTATAAATTTTGGGTGAAGTTATGAGCTTGTATGTATAAAGTACATCCTGTGCATTAAAAATAGTACCATCACTCCAGTGTACACCTTCTCGTAACTTAAAAATCAATGTCGTATCATCAACAAAATGATAACTTTTAGCCAATCTTGGTTCGATTTTGCCATCTTTGTCATAAGCCAAAAGAGCATCAAAAATCCAACTAGAAATCTCTCCACTAGCACTATCTGTGGCAATCAAAGGATTAAGCTTACTTGGATTTGATGATATAGACAAATGCAAAGTTGAAGCAGAGATAGTTAATGTAAAAAATATAGATAAAATTAAATATTTCATGACCTGATTATAATCAAGATTGTCTTAAAATGGAGCTACTATATATGGAGGATAATTATCATGAAAAAACTGTTTTTTATATTTTTATTGTTAGGAACTCAACTTTTTGCTATTCAAAGATTTGGATTTGGTTTAAATGTCAATACAAATGCAGTAGAATTTGAGGCAAAAGCAAATATGTCTCCTTTTTTGAGTGATGATCCAATATATAGAAATTTTTATGCAGATTTTAACTTAATCAATGATAACGATACTTTAGTAGGGCTAGGTTTATATGTCGATAATACTTTTTACAGTTATCAACCTCTTAGCTTTCAAGTAGGTATACGAACTATTTTCACAAGTTATAGTGACAATGATATGTTTGCACTGCCTATTCTTTTTGGATTTAAACATAAAATCTACATGGGTAATCTTCCTGTGGGAAGTCTTGGTGCAAAAATTCTTTATGCACCTTCACCTCTCTCTTTTCAAGATGGTAAGAAATATCTTCAATGGAATATAGAAGCTGCTATGCAAATCATAGAAAATGTCGAGATTTATGCAGGTTATAGAAGTATAGATACTGATTACGAATCTATACAGATAAAATACAATGACTCTGGATATTTAGGCTTTAGATTTATCTTTTAAATAAGAAAAATATAATCAAGATATAAAAAAGATAATAATTGTCTTTTTTATATCAAATATGTAACGCTTCGTTAACTAAAAGTAAATAACTTATCCTTTTACCAATCTAAAATGAACTTTTTAAGCTAAATTTGTACAATTTCCTAATATAATAATTCGTCATCATGTGTAAATCATGACAATTACAAATCATTTAGGAGGTTTTTAATGCAATCACATAATGCATTAGAGTATGACTATACAGTCGCTAAGATGTTCGCCATCGCAGCAATTGTATTAGGTATTGTAGGTATGACGATTGGTGTTTTGATAGCATTTCAGCTAGCATTTCCTGATCTAAACTACATGTTGGGTGAGTATGGAACATTTAGCCGTCTTAGACCACTACACACAGATTCCGTAGCATTTGGCTTTACGTTGAGTGGTATTTGGGCTGGTTGGTATTATTCAGGACAGAGAATGTTAAAAGTCTCTATGGCTGAATCACCATTTTTGATGTTTATTGGTAAACTTCACTTCTGGTTGTATCTCGCGGGTGTTGCAGCAGTTGTCGTTTCACTTTTCATGGGTATTACTACTTCAAAAGAGTATGCCGAATTTGAATGGCCTATAGATGTAGCAATCGTTGTTGTATGGGTTATCTTTGGTATTAGTATGTTTGGGCTTATTGGTATCAGAAGAGAGAAATATCTATACATTTCTATGTGGTATTACATTGCATTTTATGTAGCAATTGCAATGCTTTATCTATTTAACAATATGGAAGTTCCAACCTATTTCGCATCAGGTGGATATGGTGCTTGGTATCATTCAGTTTCTATGTATGCTGGAACCAATGACGCAATGGTACAATGGTGGTATGGTCACAATGCAGTTGCATTTGTTTTCACTACTCCTATTATTGCTCTTATTTACTATTTTCTTCCAAAAGAATCAGGTCAACCTGTTTACTCATATAAACTTTCTCTACTTTCATTCTGGGGATTAATGTTTGTATATTTATGGGCTGGTGGACACCACCTTCTTTTCTCAACTGTTCCTGATTGGGTTCAAACTATGGGTTCAGTATTTTCTATTATTCTTATTCTTCCATCATGGGGTTCAGCGATCAATATGTTGCTGACTATGAAAGGTGAATGGGGACAACTACAAACAAATCCATTGATCAAATTTATGGTTCTTGCATCAACTTTCTATATGTTCTCAACATTAGAAGGTCCTATCCAAGCGATCAAATCAGTTAATGCACTAGCACACTTTACAGACTGGATTCCAGGACATGTTCATGATGGTACTCTTGGCTGGGTTGGATTTATGATTATCGCAGCTGTTTTCCATATGACTCCAAGAATTGCAAAAAGAGAGATTTATAGCAAAAAATTGATGGATTCTCAATTTTGGATCCAAACTACAGGTATAGTTCTATACTTCTCTAGTATGTGGATCGCTGGTATCACACAAGGTATGATGTGGAGAGCAACAGATGAATTTGGTAACCTAGCTTACTCTTTCATCGATACAGTTACTGTACTACACCCTTACTATACTATTAGAGCAGTTGGTGGGTTATTGTATTTGACAGGTGTGTTTATGTGGGCATTTAATATCTACAAAACATATAGTGCTGGTAGAGTGTTAGAGAGAGAACCTCAAAACGCTACCCCTATGGCATAAGGAGGAGTTAGATTATGTTTCATTGGTTAGAAAAAAATCCATTCCTTTTCACAGTAATGGTATTTATAACGGTAGGATTTGCTGGTGTCATCACGATACTACCAAATTTTGCAAAAAGTGCTCGACCTCTAGTAGGTACTAAACCTTATACAATCTTACAATTAACAGGTAGACAAGTTTATATCAAAGATAGTTGTAACGCTTGTCACTCTCAGTTGATTCGTCCATTTAAGTCTGAAACAGATAGATATGGTAAATATTCACTTAGTGGTGAGTATGCATATGACAGACCATTCCTATGGGGTTCTAAAAGAACAGGACCAGATCTTCACAGAGTTGGTAACTATAGAACAACAGATTGGCATGAAAACCACCTTTGGGAACCTACTTCTGTAGTTCCTGG
>JALSQA010000207.1 GCA_026985685.1 Campylobacterales bacterium
TATGTACTACTTTTATATCTTCATGTAACCTTCCTAGAAAATGAAACTGATCATTGTATTTACCATCATGAACAATTACTACACCATCTTTTTGAAGTTTGGAAATATTTTGTGCAAAGTTTGTCAAATCCTGATCTTTCAAATACCCAGACAAAATAAAATGTACTGCAAATATAACTATCAATGGACTAAAAGCTAACTGTTTTACTAACTTTTCCTGAGAGATAAAACGCTTTAGTAAAAAATAAAGCCCTACCCCTGCTAACATCACCGCACTTATCCAAAATGCTTTTACATCTACATAATGTTGCAAATATTGTGGGATTTTATAAGGAGCGACAGCAAACAAAACACCCACTAAAAAGTAAATACCACCAATAAATCCTACACTAAAAACACCCTCACTTCTAGTTGAAATCAACCTTGTAGCCAACAATGCAAAAGCAGGTATCTCAGGTACGATATAGTGTACTTGTTTACCACTAATCAAAGAAAATATAACCAAAGTACCTACAATCCAAACCAATAAAAATCTAATACCTAGATCAACACTACCACTAGAAAAACGACTCATTAATGATCGCCAGAAATTTCCATAAAAAAACCATGGAAAAGTAAGTAAAGGAATCAATGGCAAATACCACCAAAAAGGTCTGCTATGTGCGAAAGAGTGAGCCACTCTACCCGCAGCTTGTCCCCAGAAGATAGCATGAGCATAAACTTCTCCACCTTTTATAGCAGCAGGTATCCCCCAGACAAGAGCCAACACTATACCAGCAAACACAGCAACCATACCACCGATATAGATATCTTTTGAAGCTTTTTCTTTCGCCCAAAAATGTAAAAACAGATACATAGGTAACAAATGAGCCACCACAACAGGACCCTTTGCCAATATACCAAACCAAACAGCTACAACAATAAGAAAATAATCACCCTTTTTACCATAATTTACAACTCTAACAATCCCTAAAATACCAAGCAAAACCCAAAATCCAAGCATCACATCAAACATCAGCAAAGAGCTATAAAAAGCATACATCATCGTCCCAGCCAATACCCAACCGATCAAAGATGCACCCTTCTTATCATCCACCCATAACTCTTTATAGATCAAATAACTAAGCAAAACACTACCCAAAGAAAAGAGCAAAGGTATAAAACGTACACTAAGTTCATTTACACCAAAGATAAACCAATCCAAATGCATCAACCAAAACAGCAAAGGAGGTTTATGGTGATAGGGTTCGCCATTGATCAGAGGAACAAGAAATGAGTGTTTATCAAACATCTCCCATGCAACACTGATATAACGTGTTTCATCGATAATCATCAAAGGACGAAAATATACACCAATCACCGCTGCTATGATCAAGATCAAGGAAGGAAATACTACATTTTTAATTATTGACACTAATTTAATCCTCAAAAATTTATATTTGTGCATTATAGAATAGTTTTATTAGAAGTAGGAAAAAAAAGTTTATGTTTTTGTATATTTTTTCTCATATCAAGGTATAATCATGTCATGAAAAAGATAATACCACTCACAATACCAAATCTACTAAGCTTATTTCGTATCGTTGTGGCACCATTTTTAATTATCGTAGCTTACCTTGGATGGGAAGGAGTATTTTACATTATATTTGGATTGATGCTCTTATCAGATGCACTTGATGGAATAGTAGCAAGAGCACTAAACCAAACATCAGACTTAGGAGCAAAACTAGACAGTTATGGAGATATAGCCACGTATCTAACTATACCCATAGCAGGTTGGCTTTTGTGGAGTGATCTTATGTATGCACAAAGATACTACATATTTTGGACTATTTTTATATACATACTCCCGTCAATCTTCGCACTTGTAAAATTTCACCAACTTGTGAGCTACCATACCTGGATCACAAAAATATCTGCTATCACTATGTGTGCTGGTATACTTGTACTATTTGTCTATAAAGATGCTTATCTATTTCATGTGGCTATCGTGATACTGATGATAGAAGCAATAGAAAATATCATCATAACACTAAAATTAAAAACACCAAAAAACAATATAAACTCACTATGGCATATGATACATGATAAATAAAAAAACAATCCTCCTTGGCATAGGCAATGTCCTTCAAAAAGATGATGGTATCGGTGTCTATGCCAGTGAATATCTTTTAAAAAACTATAAGTTTACTCCCCATATAAGCATCATAAACGGTGGTGTTGAGGGGATAAACTTACTTGATATATTTATAGAAAATGAAGATATCATAATACTAGATACAATCATGATAGATGACACACCCTCAAGCATCTATAACATCCCAGCAGAAAAATTAGGTGGCTATGGCTTAAATAGTGGAAGTGCCCATGAGATAGGTGTTTTACAATGCCTTGATATGCTAGACCTCCAGGACAAACAACGCCCAAAAGCAAATATCATAGGTATAATCCCAAAAGAGATATCATTTGAATTTAACCTAAGCGATAAGTTAAAAGATAACTTTGAAAACTATATCAATGTGATATTATCCGATCTTAAAAAAAGAGAAATCAAATCTCAAAAAATAAATAACATCCCACTAGAGAAAATCATCAACAAATTTAAAGACCCATCATCCTTTAACTAAACTAGTCTCCCAGCCATCATACAAAGCACCAAATTCTGAAGATATATCGATAATCTGCAAAGTAATCTCATCAATATCATAATAAAAAGGTTTATCTAAACGGTAAAATTTAATCCCATCAAAACCATCTTCATGCCTGACATCTTCCATAAATTTAAAACCATCCTTCTCCAAAATATCCAGCAAAGCACTCTTTTGACTAACATCTTGAAAATAAACCCTATGCTCAATAGCCCTTTTAATCTGCAAATCATCCCCCTGCTCCTGCAAGGA
>JALSQA010000208.1 GCA_026985685.1 Campylobacterales bacterium
CAAAAAGAGAAAGAGGACAAATACACTTAATTGACAATCAGCTCAAAAGGTGAATAATAATGAAAAAAAAGTGGATATGGCAAGAGAGTTGCTATCCAGATTTTATCTCTGAAATATTTAAGATATCATAATATTTGAATTTTTTAGATGTGCCCTTAATGACATTGAGGAAGTATAAAACATTTTAATAATTATATGTTTTAACCAAAGATACTTTTGCCACTGAGCATTGCTATAAATACTATAACCTGAAGTATGGCAAAGTTTCTTGTATATTTTCGTTTACCATAAAGAATAGAAATGATCAAACCTCCCAAAGAACTTATGGCGAAGAGGATAAAGAGTATCAGTAAAAGTCTGATATTTTCTTCTGGAAAAATTAATTGGTCATAATTGATGAGAAATGTTTGTGCCACAAGGATTAATCCCCATATTACGATAAAGATATCAAACAATAAGAGGATAAAAAGATATTGTCTTATTCTCATCTTATTGTGATTTTGCTTTTTGTGTACGATTTTTGTGATAAAAGAAAAGTCCTAATCCTAGTGCAATCATAAATAAACAAAATTCTTGTCCTTTAGTCATCCAGCCACAACATATAAAGCCAAGTTGTGGATCTGGTTCTCTGAAAAACTCTGCACAAAAACGTGCAATTCCGTAAAGCATCAGATAAATTGAAATAAGTTCTCCATTAAAACTTTTTCTTTTTCTATATAAATAGAGTATCAAGAAGATTAAAGGACCCTCAAGCAGTGCTTCATAGAGCTGGGATGGGTGACGCATAACACCATCCACATAAATACCCCAAGGCACATCTGTGATCCGACCTACTAACTCTTGATTGAAAAAATTTCCGATCCGACCAAATACATAACCAGCAGGGATAGCGATAGCCGCAATATCTAGCATAAACCATTGATTGATTTTGTATTTTTTTTGAAATAAAGTAGAAGCTATCAAAAAGCCAAGCAAAGCACCATGAAAACTCATCCCCCGAATACCGATAAACTGACCGTCTCTAAAAGGATTAAAGATTTGCCATGGGTGAGTTAGATAGTAGGATGTATTAGGTTCATAAAATAGTATATATCCCAGTCTTGCACCTAAAATCACACCTACTTCTATCCAAATGATATAGTTATCAAGCATCTCTTGAGATACAGGAAGTTTATCCTTTTTGACAATCCATTTTGCTACACCAATTCCAACCAAAAGAGCCAAAACATACATGATTCCATACCAATGTACTTTAATAGGTCCTAATGAAAATGCTATCGGATTAAATTGTTCATATATATGATTCCAAAATTCCATTATTTAAGTGCCTCCGCTATTAGCTCTATTGGGTTTTTAAAGATCGTTTTTGTATCACCACTATCATTTAAGGATTCACTGATTTGAACACGACATGCACTACATTCAGCTGCAACATAAGTGGCTTTTGTTTTTTGAATCATTGCAGCTTTTGGCTTTCCTGCTAGTTTTGCTAAGTGAAACTTTTCTGTTTGCATTGTAACACCGCCAAAACCACAACATTTGTTAGGGTCACTCATCTCTTGCATAGGATAGTTTGGAGATAGTAAGTTTCTAGGCTCTTGCCAGATTCCCTGTACTTTTCTAGCATGGCAGGGATCATGATAAGTGACTACTTCATCGAACTTTTTACCTTTTTCTAAAAGAAGTTCTTTTAGTTTTGTATTGTCATGAAGCCATTGTGTTGCCATAAATATCTTTTTACTGACTTCTTTAGCTCTTTGTTCCCACTCTGGCATATTTTTATTTTTGAAAAATATCTCCCAGTCATGAGTAATCATAGCAGAACAGGTAGCTTCAGGAATAAGCATAGCATCACACTCATCCATGAAAGATTCAAAATATTGGATATTTTTTTTCGTTAGATACTCTACGGTGTTAAAATCACCTGTAAAATACGCAGGTGCACCACAGCATAGCTGATCTTTTGGGATAAATATATCAATATCTAATTGACTCAAAACCTCAACAAGTCCATCACCGATATCTGTATAGTTGTAGTTTGCCAAACATCCTATGAAAATAGCAACACGAGGTTTTTTACCACTTTTTTTAGATTTGATCTCTTGAGGGTAGCTATTTAAAAAACTAACGCTGCTCATAGATGGCAATAATCTGCCTTTTTTGATCATAGGTAGAGAAAATTTTGCTCTAAGACCTCTGCCTTTGTCATCTTCTGCCAATGCACAAGTTCTAAATACATAGCCTAGTTTTGAAAATATATCCATCACTTTTCTGTGTCTAAGCAAAAAGAAAAAACCTCTCTTAAACCAAGCGATACCGTACTTATCAGCTATATCTTTTCGTACATTTTCTATTACCATATCAGTAGGCAAAGAATTTGGACATACATCAACACAGTTGGTACATAAAAAACAACTCTCAAAAATATTCTTAGCTGTTTTGTCTAATTCTAAATTTCCCGCTTGATACTGTCCGAGCAGATCTATAAAACCACGTGGAGAAGTCGTCTCATCAGCATTTACCTGATGTATGGTACAAACAGGGATACATTTACCACACTTGATACAATCATCACTGGTTGCCTGAAAGTTAAAGATATCTTCTATTTTTGTACTCATATTGTTTTACTAAATCTTTTTTTATTTTCATCAGTTGGCAACATATAAGCATCAAAAGCCATAGAAATATTTCGTATAAGCATTTCACCAGTTGGACTTGCTTTTATCTCTTTGTTATCAATACTAACTATATCTGCATCTTCAAACTCTTTTAGTGAAGCTAGGGCATCGCTAAAATACTCTTTGAAAATGATACCAAATTCTTTTTCTATTTTTGGGATATTTAGTTTAAAGTTACTCATAAGCTCCATTATGACAGCATTTCTGATGAT
>JALSQA010000209.1 GCA_026985685.1 Campylobacterales bacterium
GTTTTTTATGCTTTTAGTTTTAGTGCCAGAAGTTTTTTGAGGATATAATGTATGTGGTATCTTTTGGTGAGGATTGTAAAGTTCATTTGTTTTTTTAGTATCTTCTCCACACCCTCCTAGTATCAGAAGTGTACTTAAAGAAAGTGCAGATGTAAAAAGTTTTTTATACATTAAATATCCTTTTTAATTATTTGAAAATATTATACTTAAAAAGAACTAAATTGGATATTAAAAGACTATTTTCCCTTGTTCCTGTAGTGAATTTATGATCTCTTTTGCTTTTGCATGACCATTGAACGCTGCTTTTCTGCACCACTCTAAAGCTTTTTCGTGATCTTGTTCTACTCCTTCTCCTGCATCATAAAGCTGACCTAGATTATATTGTGCTGTGGAGAGATTTTTTTCTGCTGCACGTGAAAAACAAACATATGCTCTGTGAAAGTTTTGTTCTACTCCACGACCTTCTTTATATAGTACTCCTAGATTATTAAATGCTTCTATATGTCCTCTTTTGGCTGCTTCTTCATACCAAAAAGCTGCCTCTGAATAATTTTGTACACATCCAGCTCCTTGTTCAAACATTAAAGCAACTTCATATTGAGCTAAATCTACACCCCCAACGGCTGAACGTAAAAAAAGTTCGTGTGCTTTTTCTATATCTTGTGTGATATATTGGCTACTGTTTGCATACATTAAACCTAAGTTAAAAAGGGCATATGGCTGCTCTTGTTCTATGGCTTTTTCATACCAGTATATTGCCATCTTTTCATCTTTTGGTACTCCTTGAGCTTGCTGATACATAAATCCTAGTGAAGTTTGTGCATCTGGATTACCTTCATTTGCCATCTTTTCATAGCGGACAAAAGCTTCAGGATATTTTTTCTCATTGTAAAGTTTATGTGCTTCTTTTAGCATAATTATTCCTTGGTTTGTTTGATTTTTTTTCTCCATTCATGGAGTGTTTTTTCAAATCCAATTTGATTTGAAGTATAAAACTTTAGAGGTTTTTTTAAATATTTTTGTTTGACCCATCCTCCAAAATCATGAGGATATAAATATCCTTGAGGAGAGGGACTTTTTAAGTGGTCTAAAAAAGGTAAAGGCTGCTCTTCTTTTACATATTTTAAAGCATCGTTGATTGCTCTATATGCACTATTTGATTTTGGTGAAGAGGCAAGATATATAAGGCATTGTGAAAGGATGATTCTGCATTCTGGATAGCCTATTTTTGATACAGCACTCATTGTAGATACCGCTAAATTTAAAGCATTTGGATTCGCATTTCCTATATCTTCACTAGCCAATATCACTAAACGTCTGGCAATAAAATCAGGACTTTCACCTCCGTCAATAAGTCTTGCAAGATAATATAGTGCGGCATCAACATCACTACCTCGGATACTTTTAATCATGGCACTTGCTAGATTGTAGTGGCTATCATCACTGCTTACTCCATCTTTTAACATTGTTGGACGTAAAGATTTTAAGGTGTCTACTGTGATATTTTTATCTATTTTAATAGCAAATTCCAATAGATTTAATAAAGCTCTACTATCCCCTGCACTTGATGTTATAAGATATTTTTTAGCATCATGATCAATTGAAAATTTTATCTCTTTTTGTACTTTTTCAATCAACTCTTCCAAATCTTCAAAGCTCAGAGGTTTAAATTCAAATAGCATAGACCTTGAGCGAATACCTGCTGTAAGTGTAAAATAAGGATTTTCAGTTGATGCACCGATAACAATAGCGATATTTTCTTCCATTGGGATAAGTAAAACTTCTTGTTGTGTTTTACTTAAACGATGAACTTCATCTACAAAGATAACAGGCTTGATAAGTGAACCTTTATATTGTGAGAAAATTTTACGGAATTGTTCAACTTTTAAACTTGTAGCATCAAGTTCATAAAAAGGAGCATCAAGTTTGTTTGCGATGATTTTAGCCATTGTTGTTTTGCCACATCCTGGAGGACCAAAAAAGAAAGAGTGTGGAATATTTCCTTGTTCTAGTAATTTATAAAAAGCACTCTCTTTTGAAACAAGATGTTTTTGCCCAACAACTTCTTCAATCGTTTTTGGACGAAAGATTTTAGCAAAATTAGTCACGTTTGTTTTTCAATCCTTGTAGATATGTGTGTAGTGAGTGATATTCTGTTTTAGTTAGAAAACGACTTTTCCCTGGTGGTATATCTAAACTAATACCCCCAAATTCTACACGTTTAAGATCCATCACATCAGCATCAAAATATCCAAAAAATCGACGAAGTTCTCTATTTTTTCCTTCTGATATTGCAACTTTTAATTTTGTGTAGCCACCACTCTCTTTTTGGACTTTATACCATAAAAAAGGAGCAAAATCCATAGAAACAATATCACTTTTAGAATGAGCACCCTTGGTGGCTACATCTGCATGAAGACCTTTTTTCATAGCTTCTTGAATAGCTTCAGTAAGAGAGCCTTTGATTTTTAGATAGTATACCCTCTCAAGTTTACTTGTCATCAAAGCAGTTGCAACATCTGGTGCATCTGTCAATAAAACCAATCCCTCACTTGCAAAATCAAGGCGACCGACAGGAATATAATGATGATATCGTTTAGATAAATTATCAAAGATAGTTTTTCTACCTCTGTCATCTTTTTTTGTAACAAGTTCCCCTTTATTTTTATTGTAAACTAAAACAGTAAATTCATTTTTGGGATGAACAAAACGTCCGCGAAGATAAACTTTATCTCCTTTGTGGACTTTTGTAGAGAGATCAGTGATAACTTTTCCCTTGATTTTTATATGACCATTTTTGATCAATTCATCCGCTTCACGGCGTGAGTGTTTTGTGTTGTGGGAGAGGTACTTGTTTAGTCTTATTCCATCGTTCATTTTATTCCTGCTTCTATGAGATCATGAATATGTAAAATACCTTTGATCTTTTTGTTTTCATCTGTGATTACGAGATGTTGTAGTTTGTGCTCTTCTATAATTTTTAATGCATCACTTGCGAGCATATTTTCATCAGTGATAAATTTTGGATTTTTGGTAGCATAGCTAAGGGCATTAGCATCAAGTGAAAAGTCTGTTTTCATGAGTGCTCTTCTTAGATCACCATCGCTAAGGACAGCTTCTAGTTTGCCATTATCTGCAATTAGTACATTGCCAAGTCTTCCTTCACTCATGACCACAATAGTATTTTTCAGTGGTGTATCTTTTTCTACAATAGGTAAATTTTCAACTCTCATAAGATCTTTTATCTTAACAAAAAGCATTTTCCCTAAACTTCCACCAGGATGAAAAGAAGCAAAATCCTCTTTTTGAAAACCTCTTTTCTCCATCATGCAAACTGCCAAAGCATCACCTAGTGCCATCGTTAATGTTGTAGATGATGTAGGTGCAACACCAAGAGGACAAGCCTCTTTTGAGATAGATATTGGGATAAGTACGTCTGAATATTTGCCTAAAGTTGTATTTTTATTTTTTGCCATTCCAATTAGTGGAATATCAAAACGCTTGATGTGAGGAAGTATTTTTGTTAATTCTTCACTCTCTCCACTATAACTGATTGCTAAAACAGTATCATCTTTTCCAATCATCCCAAGATCACCATGAAGTGCTTCTGTAGGATGTAAGAAAAAACTACTTGTACCAGTGCTTGCAAAAGTAGCTGCCATTTTACTGCCTACAAGACCACTTTTACCTACACCTGTGATGATGAGTTTACCTTTTGTCTGATCGATCAATTTTACAGCTTGATCAATCTCTTCACCTAGTCTTTGTGCATTATCCTGTAGTTCATTTGCTTCAAGAAGCAATACCTTTTGTGCTATTTCTATAAAGTTCATGAATATCACATCAAAAATATTGTTGGTACAATAGTTGGATATTTTTTCTTTTGTCTGAAGATATGTTTACGAACTACTTGTCTGATACCATTTTCAATACCTCTTTGATCTTCAAACATTTGTGGTTTTGCATTGATCAAAAATTGATCTAATATCTCTTCCATCTCTTTAGAAAATGCTTTATCTCTTCTATCTGGTACTATTCCATATGTTCTCACTACTGGTTTAGAGATTAGTTTTCTTGTTTGTTTGTCAATCTGTGCAACTATCATAACTACACCAGCTTCTGCTAGATTTTGTCTATCTAATATAACATCATCATCAACTTGTTTATTGATTTGGTTATCAATATAAGTTTTACCTGCTTTTACACTACCTGTTTTTTTTAGAGATCGTTGTGAAACTTCTACTTGATCACCATCACTCATAAGGTAAATATTTCTTGGATTAACTCCACACGATATACCTGTTTGTGCGTGTTTATGGATATGGTTGTATTCACCATGTACTGGCATGAAAAATTTTGGCTTGATTAAACGAAGCATCAATTTTTGCTCTTCCATTGCAGCGTGTCCACTTACATGAATCTCACTAAAATCTTGATATGCTACTTTTGCACCAGCTTTTATTAAAAAGTTTAATACTCTTGAAACACTTGCTTCATTTCCTGGAATAGCTTTAGCTGAAATGATGATTTGATCAGTTGGTTTGATTTTGACATGACGATGTTCATCAGTAGCCATTCTATAAAGAGCACTCATAGTTTCACCCTGACTTCCTGTTGTGACAATTAAAACATCTTTATCATCATATTTATTTACTTCATGAGGATCTATAAAAATACGACGATCAAGGTTAATATAACCTAGTTCCATCGCGATATCAAGATTTCTCTCCATAGATCTTCCAATAACACATACTTTTCTATTGTATTTGATTCCATGAACTATAGCTTGATAAACTCTATGAATGTTTGATGAAAAAGTGGACATGATGACACGACCTTTAGCAGAGCTAAAGATTCTATCAAAAGTTGGTCCTACAGTGCTTTCACTTTTTGTGATACCTGCTCTGTAAGAATTTGTACTATCGCTTAAGAGTAACAATACCCCTTTTTCACCATAATGTGCAAATCTGTGTAGGTCAGTTGGATATCCATCAATAGGTGTATGATCGATTTTAAAATCACCTGTGTGAATAATAGTACCAGCAGCAGTTGTGATTGCCAGTGAAGAAGCATCGATAATCGAGTGAGTTACATGCATCCACTCTATCTCAAATTCACCGATTTTATAAACTTTTCTTTTTTGAATAGGTCTAAAATAACTTTTATCTTTTTTGAGTCCATGTTCATCAAATTTATTTGAAATCATACCAAGTGGTAATGGTGTAGCATAGATTGGAAATTTAAATTGTTTGAAAAAATATGGAACAGCACCGATATGATCTTCGTGTGCGTGTGTGATGATGATAGCATCTATTTTATCTTTTATCTTTCTAATGTAACTAAAATCAGGAACAAGAATATCCACACCATGCATATCTTCAGAAGGAAAACTCATTCCTATATCAATGATGATAGCAGAAGTGTTAGTCTCCATGACCATGAAGTTTCCACCAATCTCACCAAGACCACCTAACGGTGTAATTTTAACGCTTGCAGATGGATTACCTTTTGCTGTATTAAAAGTTGTTAGTGCATCTGTACGTACTTTTTTATTGGCTTTTATAGCCTCTTTTATATCTTTTTCCCACTCTTGATTTCCTAATTTTGCAGAAAATTTAGGTGGACCTTTTCTTTTCTTGTTCCGATTTGGGTTTTGGTTTTGCCCCTGTGGACGTTGATTTGGGTTTTTGTTTTGGTTACGGTTAGGATTTGGCTTCCTGTTTGGGTTGTTATTATTATTTTGTTGTGTTTTGTTTTCTTCCATGTTTATATTTCCTATTTATTTAAATTTTTAAACAATAGGTGATAATCTGAAATTTTGAGTTGATGTGGTCTTGATTTTAGTTCTATTTTCAATATATCAAATAGTTTAGTAAGCTCTTCTTTTTGATAAGTATGCTGTAGATTCTTTATCAAAACTTTTCTTGGTTGTCGAAATGCTATCTTTAAAAAAGTTTTGAATTGTTCTACCTCTGTAGTTGTTTCAAATAAATCTTTTTCAAGATACTTACTAAATTTTACTAATCGTAACACTGATGAAGTCACTTTCGGAGGAGGATCAAAACATTGTGATCCTACATCAAAAAGTATCTGGGACTTCGCAATTATATTTGCTAAAATAGATAATGCTGAAAAAGTTTTGTCTCCACTTTTGGAAGCAAATTTTACAGCGACCTCTTTTTGTATCATAACTAAAATAGACATACACTTATCATCATCAAGTGCTTTTAATATGATATTTGTAGCAACATAGTATGGTAGATTTGCGATTAGATGGTACTCTTCTTCTCTAAGTGAAGTATTTTGATACTCGTCCAATACATCACCACAAATCAACTCAAACTGTCCGCTTTGAATTTCGGTCTTAAAAATATTTTGCAAATAACCGCATAACTCTAAGTCAATCTCAAAAGCTACTACACGCTTTGACGCTTTGAGTAGCTCTTTCGTTAAATCACCTAAGCCAGGTCCAATTTCAACAACTAATTTGTCATCATTGGGCATCGATTGGATGATTTGATTTTTAATCGACTCATCTTTTAAAAAGTTTTGACCAAATTTTTTCTTTGCTTTAATCAAATTATAGAGCCTTTTTGTATATCGGCTGATATTATACTTTAATAGAGCTTATTGTTTGTTTATTCTTGATATGTATAATAAAATTTTGCTTTTTAATAATTTATCATGAAGATTAAAGTATCATGAAATAAAAGGAGTGCATATGAATTTTGACAAGGTTATTTCTGGGTTTTTCTTTATTTTGGCGATGACTGTAAATTTTGGATTTTTTTATGGAAATCCTGAAGTTTTGGCAGAACACAGTAAGTATGAATTATTTGCTGCTATTGTTGTTAATTTGATAGCAACTATTTTAAAGTTTGGAGATAAAACACAAGTTGGGTCAGTCTTGCTTGCTACAAGTTTGGTCGCAGATATTCAGTTGATCGCTTCAGCTTCTGTATGGGTTATTGCATTATATGGATTTGACTCATTTGGTATAGAAGCTTCTACCGCTGTTATATCTCTTTCAGGTGGTGCACTTTTGGCAAATATTACTTCAGTGGTTATATTTGTAGGAGATACGTTAAAGTCCAAAAGATAAATCATGCAAAGTTACGCTAGCTGGATTATTATACGTCGTCTTCGTATACCTTTTATTATCATTATTGTTACATTTGCGATATCTATTTTAGGTATGATGCTTATTCCTGGTGTAGACGATGAAGGGAAAGTATATCATCTTAACTTCTTTGATGCATTCTATTTTGTCAGCTATATGGCTTCTACTATTGGTTTTGGAGAGTCGCCTTATGCTTTTACTTATCCACAAAAACTGTGGGTCTCTTTTTCTATTTATTTAACTGTTATTGGTTGGTTTTATGGTATTGGTACGATTGTGGCATTGATCCAGGATCATGTCTTGGCTGAAGAGCTTGCACGTTCAAAGTTTGTTAAAGATGTCAAAGATTTAAAAGAGCCGTTTATTCTTATATTTGGTTACAATAATGTAACAAAAAATCTTATTCAGCGTTTGAGTAAAATACCAAAAAGAATGGTTGTTATAGATAAAGATCAAGCATTGATTGAATCATTGGCATTAGAAAATTATCATCCTCATATTCCTGCATTTCATGGTGATTTGCTGGATGTTTCTATTTTAGAGATGGCAGGTGTTAGATCACCAATGTGCAAAAATGTTGTGATTGTTTTTGAAAAAGAGTATAAAAACACTAAAATTGCGATGATGTGTAAACACTTAAACCCTGATGCAAAAATTATTGTACGTTCCAATACCTTGCAAAATAATGACTACCTCTATACCATAGGAATAGAACATATAGAAAATCCATTTAAAGTGATATCAAATAGATTATTTTTGGCATTGACAGCTCCTCATCTTTGGATGTTGGAAATGTGGGTACATGGTCATCCTTTACGCATCAGCAGACAAGAAAAAGTACCTGCTGGCAAATTTGTTATATACGGATATGGTCGGATGGGACAGGCACTAGAAAATGGACTTATAAATGCAGGTATTGAATATACATTTATAACGGCACATGATATATTTGAAAAAGATAAAAAGATTGAGAAAATTTTTAGTGAAGAGGCTTTAGAAAATAAACTGATTGATGCAGGTATTGATAGTGCATCAGTTATTGTAGCGGGTACTCGTGATGACATGGTAAATCTTGCTGTCATAATGTTATCACGAAAACATAATCCAAATATCTATACGATTGCACGTGAAAATTCTTTATCTGGATTTAATGTATTTGAAGCTGCTAATATCGATAGGAATTATATTTTAGAAGAGATTGTTGCAAATAAAACATACAATTATATTGCAAAACCATTAGCAAATGCCTTTATCAAACAATTAAGTAAAAGAGATGATGCCTGGGGTGAGGCTATTGTTAATCGAATTATTACCAAAATGGGACGAAAACCGCATCTTTGTGAAATGGCAGTAACACAAAAAGAGGGTATTGCCTTGTATCAAAAGTTAGATGAGGGAGTAGATGTTCCCCTTAAGGTTCTAAAAAGATCACGTTCAGATTATACTAAAAATAATCCAGTGATATTTTTATTGATAAAACGACAAGAAAAGATTATTTTATTGCCAGATGATGATTTTCTCATACACAAAGAAGACAAAATGCTAATCGTGTGTACAGACAAAAGTGAAACTGATTTAGCATATATCTTCAATAATTATTATGAATTGCATTATGTACTATATGGCAAAGAAAAACATACAGGTATATTTGCAAGTTTTTTAAAGGGCTAAAATTTTTGTAACAAAGTTTGCTATAATACGCCAAAATCAACTAAGAGGATATAAATTTGAGAAGTGATATTGTAAAAAAAGGATATGAAAGAGCACCGCATAGAAGTTTACTTCGTGCAACGGGTTTGCAGGATAATGATTTTGATAAACCATTTATTGGGGTGGCAAATTCATTTATAGAGATAATTCCTGGACATTTCTTTCTAAACAAATATGCACAAATAATTAAAGATGAAATTAGGTCGTGTGGGTGTATACCATTTGAATTTAATACAATAGGTGTTGATGATGGTATTGCAATGGGGCATGATGGTATGCTTTATTCTTTACCTAGTCGAGAAATTATAGCAAACTCTATAGAGACAGTTATGAATGCTCACAAACTTGATGCGATGATATGTATCCCAAATTGTGACAAAATTACTCCGGGCATGATCATGGGAGCACTTAGAGTCAATGTTCCTACTGTTTTTGTAAGTGGTGGACCTATGAAATCAGGAACACTTAAAGATGGAACATCTATTGATCTTGCAACTGCATTTGAAGCGGTTGGTCAATTTGAAGCGGGTGAAATAGACGAAGAGAGATTGGTTGAGATTGAGTGTGCAGCTTGTCCAAGCGGTGGTTCTTGTTCTGGTATGTTTACAGCAAATAGTATGAATACATTGATGGAAGCTATGGGAATTGCATTAAAAGGGAATGGTACGATTTTGGCATTGACTCCTGAGCGTGAAGAACTGTTAAGAAAAGCAGCAAGAAGAGTGTGTGAAATAGCTAAAGATGAAGCTCTTAGTGAAAAATTCAGATTTAAAAATATCTTAAATGATAAAGCAGTCAATAATGCATTTGCCGTAGATATGGCGATGGGTGGCAGTTCAAATACTGTTTTACATATGTTAGCAATTGCCAAAGAAGCAGGTGTTGATTTTAATCTTAAAGATATTAATACCATGAGTAAAAATGTTTCACATATTGCAAAGATTTCTCCATCTTTGACAACAGTACACATGGAAGATATCAACAAAGCTGGTGGTGTGAGTGCAGTTATGCATGAGATCACTAAAAGAGGAAACAACATACTTGAACTTGATAACTTAACGATTGAGGGTGAAACGATAGGTGAACGTATAAGTAGTTGTGAAATTCTTGATACAAATATCATACATACGATAGATAATCCTTATTCACAAGTTGGAGGACTGGCAATACTTTATGGAAATTTGGCACAAGAGGGTGCGGTTGTGAAAACAGCAGGTATTGATCCTTCTATGCGTACATTTACAGGAAAAGCAGTCTGTTTTAATTCCCAGCAAAAAGCAATAGTTGGTATAACAAGTGGTGCTGTAAAAGAGGGTGATGTTGTTGTTATTCGCTATGAAGGACCTCGTGGCGGTCCAGGAATGCAAGAGATGTTAGCTCCTACTTCATTGATTATGGGAATGGGGCTAGGAGATAAAGTGGCACTCATTACAGATGGACGTTTTTCAGGAGCTACAAGAGGTGCAAGTATTGGTCATGTAAGTCCAGAAGCAGCAGAAGGCGGTGTGATTGGATTGCTTGAAGATGGTGATATTATTGATCTTGATGTAGACAATTATAGTTTAAGTGTTCGTCTAAGTGATGAAGAGTTAGAATCAAGACGTGCAAAATTTAAACCTTATGTAAAAGATATAAAAGGTTCATGGTTAAAACAATATAGACAGTTAGTAACAAATGCAAGCAGTGGTGCTATTTTAAAAACAGAATAAAAATAAAAGTGATAGCATTTTGTTATCACTTTTTAGCTTTTTGGGTTGTTGATTTCTTAAGAAACTGCTATCATGTGAGGTATGTTTAATACAATTATAAATGCACTTTTTTCATTACAGTTAGAAACTATTATACTGTTTATTTTAATACTAAGTGCAGTCGCACATATGCTATCTTCTCGAAGAAAGCCTCGAAGTATGATCGCTTGGATATTGGTGATATTTTTATTGCCATATGTTGGGATACCATTGTATATCATATTTAGCGGTCGTAAAATAGAAAAGTTTGTTTTGCAAAAAGGTATGCTCTCTTTAAAAAAAAATGATAAATTGCCAAAATATAGTACTTTGGTATCTGATTTTTTATATTCATTAGGTATTCCTGCTATCACAACTTCCAATAGTGTTGAAATTTGTAAAGATGGTGTTGGGGCATATCATGTGTTAATAAAGCATTTAAATAATGCTAAAAAATCTATTTATATATCTACATATATTTTTGGTGATGATTGTGTAACAAAAGATATTATTGATATTTTGTCTGAAAAAGCAACACAAGGTGTAGAAGTAAAATTACTGGTTGATGCACTAGGTTCAATGAAACTAGAATGGTATTCAGATTTATTAATTCCATTGATCAATGCAGGCGGAGAGTGCCAATTTTTTAATTCTTTTAAACGCCATCCTATTGATTTTAAAATAAATTTGAGAAATCATCGTAAAATGATCATTATCGATAATAATACAGTTATGAGTGGAGGCATGAATATCGCAAAAGAGTATCTTTCTCCAAAAGATCATGCCTTATTATGGAAGGATCTCTCTTTTGTCCTTTATGGGGAAGCTATACGACCCAAATAAATCCATACCCAAAATATCACACACTTAAAAAAAGTAATTTCCATTTTTTTACAATAAATGCATACTTT
>JALSQA010000210.1 GCA_026985685.1 Campylobacterales bacterium
AAAGCCTAAAACCAATCCCAACACCAAGCCCAAGCTTTGTCTGTTTGATACGGTAGTTTCCAGATAATCCCTCTAACTTAGCCACTCTTGCAAAGCCACTATAATAAAACCCATGCATTGTTTTATTGATAAATTTTCTATAGTGCATATCTAGTGTGTATTGTTTGTAGTTGTTATAATCTTCGTTGTAGTAGTAAAGAGGAAAAGCAATCTCTGCATTTCTTTCATGATCAAAGTAAGAGATGGTGCCACTAAAATACCTCTCACTTGATCCAGTTAAAAGCAGATAAAAAGGATTTACCTCCACCCCAAAATGCTTATCTTTGGGCAAAGACCCAGCATGAAGATTGATTGCGAGGATAAGGATGGAGATAAATCTAAAAAACATCTAATTTACCAAAATACATTTTTATATTTTTTAACATAGTCTTATCCATTTTTTATATTTTTTTCTAAAGATGCTAAATTTGAATCTTTATCTGCACCCACCACAAATGTTTTGGCTCCACATCCGAAGATAACCGAACCAGTAACGGCTATCATGATATATTTTTTTAATCTTAACATAATTTTCTCCTATTTTATTCTACCAAGCTCTACCATCGGCAACTTTGTATAATCAAACTGCCTTACATCTTTGCCATTGCTAACAATCAAATCACCACCGTTTGGTATGACATCATAACAGTCCACATCAGCGATTGTACTTGCTCGGTTGAAGTATAAATCGACTGTTGTCTGATTTGTTTCATTGTTATCAGTTTTATTTATATCAAAAAGTTTCAAACCTCCAGCACCATCACAGATAAAGAGTTTATCTCCATCCACTCCCAAACCTTTTGGGTCTATCATGTTTCTAACAGCATCACTTCCACTGCTTGTTTTTGCTAATGTTGGATTTAAAGGGTCTTTGACATTTAGGACTTCAAGAGCATTTACACCGTTTTTAAGTCTACATGAACTTCCACTGTTTAGTGTTACATAGGCAAACCCATCTTCCACTACAACTGGATCACAGCTTTTGACATGAGAGTATGTAGCTTTTAACTCCATTCCACTACTTGGTGTTGGTTTGTTATAAAGATAAACACCACCATTAGCACCGATAAAAAGATAATCCCCATAAGAAAAAAGTGTTTCAACATCCCATGGCACACTATCTTTGGTATAAGGCAGAGGATGAGAGGCATCTGATATATCAAAAGCAGTTAGCTCTTTGTTATTTAGAGTATAAAGATAATCTCCAGAAATTGCAAACCTTGCCATAGAGCCACCTTTGCCAACTTTTCCAGCACTGCTACCAGTTGATCCACCATCGCTTGAAGAAGCACCACTTCCACCAGACTCACTACAACCTGCCAATAATAGAGCCGTTACCAAAATCATCGCATATTTCATCATCATCTCCTACTTATACCCTATGATAAATCCACGACTCTCATCGTATGAACATAGATTTCTTTTACTGTCATTTTTAGCCAACGCTTGTGTGATATCGTAAGGAAAAACCTTCTCTTTTCGATAAACAACATGAATATTGTCAATATCTTTGATACTTAAAACCACCATATCAGTAAAACTATCCACATAGAGATAATCATCTTTCACCGCCATATCAATATTGCCAGGTATCTCGATGAAATATTTTCTAATCGGAGTCTCTTTGACACGATTATCCACTACATGAATACCCTTGTTTTTTTCATTTATCAGTAAAATATCACCATAAACATAAATCTTTCCAGCTTTATCAATCTCCCTTGGCTGCTTCACAGCTGGGTAGGCAGATCTTAGTTTCTCAAAAGAGAGATATATCGGCTCATCACAGTCATATGGTATCTTTTTGATACAACCACTGAAAAATGAAGCAATTATCAAAGAAAATACAAATAATTTCATCTTTTATCCTAGTGTTTTAAATTAAACAAACTTTTTAAGTTATATAGACTATTGTATCAGAAAAAAGTGTGAAAAAAGTGTTTATGTAGAAAATATTTATAGGATATAAAGCCAAGAGAAAAACTATCTTGGCTTTAAAAACCCTTTTTACCATTATCCTTAACATTCTCCATGAGATGATGAGTTTAGTGCATCGCCATTTCCTTTACCGATAACTACAAATGAACCATCCCTCATAATAATACTAGTTTTGATGACCATCAAAATCACTCTGTAAAATTAAATATTTTTTCATGATAATATTTCTTCTTTTAGTTTCTTGTAACTTTTTAAAAATATAAATCAATATATCAAGTTATGATTATATTTTGGAAACATTAACGAGAGTGTTTTTACCCCTAAACGCTTTTTTGAGCTCTATGGCGAACATGTTGATTTCGTCATGCTCTTTTTGTGTCTCTTTCAAGAAGGCTGTGAGTCTGTTTGGTCTGATCCTTGAGGATTAAGGAAGTTTGATTTTTTGTAAAAGATAAGATTTGAGATCTGGGTAGCTAACAATATTCATTGTAGGTTTTTCTATTCCTTCTATATCAAAAGGATCTTCTTTTTTTGACTCAATAATTTGTACAATATCTTTTGGCAAATAGGTGATACGATAGTACATGATAGTATCGATAAAATTCTTACCACTATATCCACACTTTTTCATAAGATAGACTATATCATAAAGATCTCTTATTTTATTTCTGTCAAGGAGTAGTAGAGATTTGAGTTTGAAGATGCTTTCAACAGAAGCTATGCGTAAATGCTCCAGGGTATGTTGGTAGTCGTCTTTGAGTATTTCACTCTCATAGATATTTGTTGATGGATTAATAACAAAATCAACTTTAACTCCATCTATGATATAACGCTTCATAACTTCTGTTGAGGATAGTTTTATGTTTAGAAAATAGAGGAAGCTTCTTAAATCTATCAAGCAGTGT
>JALSQA010000211.1 GCA_026985685.1 Campylobacterales bacterium
TGTGCAGTATTGGCAACCTATACAGACATCATCGTCATGATAAACGATACCGTTTTCAAACTTGATGTAAGAGTTTGTCGGGCAACCTTTTAAACACTCTGGATCTATACAGTGATTGCAGCTCATAGAGTTAAAAAGTTGGCTTACATTTGGAAAAGTTCCTGCTTCCATCTCCCCAACTCTTCGCCATTTTATATCTGGGGTATTGAAGTTTTGTTCATTGCATGCTACTTCACAGCAATGACATCCCACACAAGCAGTCATATCAAAGTGAAATCTATACTGCTCTCCCTCTTTTAGTTTTGGTATATCTATTTGATAATTTCCGCACTGCATACCTGTATCAGCTTTGTAATCTATGAAGCTTTTTAATGGTGTATTTTGACTCATAATCTCTTTTCTTTTTTCTTTTATTATATAGTATGTATTGTAAAAATTATACTTTTTTGTGATTAAAAAATAATCATCATCTTTTATAAAAAGTTAATAATTATTTCTATAATAATAAACTTTACTTATAACTATTATTTTTAGATGCTTAATAAATAGGCATTTTTTTATAAAAGTTAAAAAACAACTCTTTAATTGCATAATTTTTAATCATAAAAATGTTCTTTTTCTTGATCTAAATCAATTTATTTTAAAAATATTTTTTTACAATATCTAATGTTAAAAATTTTACATAAGGAGGCAAAATGACTTTTTCAAACTCTGTAGAGTTGCTGAAATTTCATAATGTGGCATACACAATTTATGCGATGATTATTATATCTGTGATCGCTTGGTTTGCTTACAATTTGACACGTGAACATAAAGCAACGCCATTGGTTAGAATACCATTTTATGCGTATATTGCATTTTTAGTTGCAGGAGGTGTGGGGCATCATATATTCACTTACAATACCATCCCATGGGTATCAGAGGATATTATGCGACACGAAATTACACCAGATAAAACATTTAAAATTGAGGTAGAAAATCACAAATTTAAATTACCAGCTAAGATGGAAATAACAAAAGGTGAAAAAGTTTTATTTGATGTTGATAGTAAAGATTTAGTGTATGGATTTGGTTTATTTCGCCAAGATGGAACGATGGTTTCACAAATGCAAGTAAATCCAGGAACTAGAAATGACCTTTTGTGGACTTTCAATGAGTGTGGTGAATTTGATGTCAGATCTACAGAATACTCAGGTCCAGAAGGAAATAGTATGTTTGTTAAAAAAGCAGTCGAAGTAACTGGCTGTAATCAAGGAGGAGCATAACATGAGTGTAATGAACGGAACAGATTTTAACCCATCATCACTAACTGCTTTGCAAAAAGTTACGTTACGTGCTGTTGTAATGTCATTTTTATTTTATGGATTGGCTGCGATTGAAGGTACTTTGATGCGTATGGCACTTATTAATCCATCTATCCCTCCAATCGAAGGTTCTCCAGAGCATTATTTTTCTATCATGACTGTGCATCCTATTATCGGTATTTTTGGATCTACATATCAGTTGGTTTTTGCTGCTTTTATGTTTTTGATTCCATTTTTGACTAAAAAACCACTTTATAGTGTTGGAGTAGCAAACTTTGTATGGATGATGATTACTTTAGGTTCTGCTTTATCTTGGATAGCAGCTTTTATTTGGCACTATGCACCGCTTTATACGCTATATTGGCCATTACCTGTAGATGCTGAACAGTTTAAAACTGTTGGTGGTATTGTATTTATCATAGGTGTTGCACTTATCATGGTTGGTACTTTAGCATTTATCTACAATATATATGCGACTATATTTGCAAAAGTTGGAGTACATGCTAACAAAACTACAAAAGAGCTTATCATTTCTGGTTTTGGTATCGATGGTGTGTTAAATCTTAAAAATAAACTTACAGGAAAACCGCCTTATTCTAAAGAGCCGGCACTTTCACTTCCTGTTGTTGCTATCTTTCGTGGTACAGTAGATACATTTTTAGACGCTTTAGTTATTTTAGGAGCTGGAATACTTGTTCTTGTATATCTTATCGCAGATGCTAGTGGTGCTAGCTGGAATGTTCATGCGGTAGATGCACTTTTGTATAAAAACTTTTTCTGGTGGGGACTAGATTTGGTTGCTGATGGATTGGTTCTAATCTATGTTGCAGGTTCTTGGTATCTTCTAGCTACTATCATCACTGGTCAAAAACTCTTTATGGAAAATGTTGCAAGAGCTGCACTTTTACTAGAGCTTTTTGTTTCTTGGATGGTTTGGTCTCATCACCTATTGGGAGATCAGGGACAACCGGAGATGATGAAACTAATTTCAGGTGAAATGGTTACAGCGTTTGAACTTTTAACTCAAGGTTTAGCACTCTTTATCACTTTAGTGACACTATGGAAAGCACGACCACTAAAATTAACAATGGAATTAAAGTATCTATTAGCGGGTCTTACTGGGTTTGGTTTGGCAGTTCCTGCGGCTATTATCCAGGCAGATATGGGTATGAATAGAATTTTACACAATACACAGTGGATTATCGGTGCTCATGTTCATATCGCACTTTTAACAGGGCTTTATATGACTCTTTATAGTGTTGTTTATGTATTGTGGCCACTTGTAACAAACAATACTAAACTATTTTCTATGAAATTGGCAAATGCACACTTTTGGCTACATTTCATAGGAAGTATAGGTATGGGTGCATTTATGGGTATGGCTGGACTTGACGGTATGCTTAGAAGACACTTCTATATGAATGGAGAGTTTCAAACATTCATGATACTTGCTGGAATCTGTGCTATTATGATGGTAACAGCCTGGGTGTTATTTATGATAAATATTATCATGTCTGTTGGTGTTAAAGGACTTATTGGTATTTTCTTACCAGCCAAAGAT
>JALSQA010000212.1 GCA_026985685.1 Campylobacterales bacterium
CAGCTCCAGCACTAACACCACTTAACATCAATCCAGCAGCGATAGGCAAGGAAGCAGTAGCACATACATACATAGGAACAGCAATAATAATCACAATAAGATACGAGAGCCAACTATATGAAATCAAAATTTCACTCAAACTATCAGGGATCATCACCGTAATCAATGCACCCAAAATCAATCCCCAGAACAGAGGTGATGCGATATCACCCAAAAGTGTGATAAATGCGTATTTTAAAGCATTTTTCAAAGAAAACTTTTGTGATGTTTCAGGACTATCACAACATGAATTAGAAGAACAACAGCTACTATTTTTTTCCACACTTTGAGCAGTAGCTGCAAAATTTACTTTTGGGCTAAAATTTGCAGGAGCACTCTTTGACATACTAAAAGCAGGTTTGGGTTTGGAATCTTCTTTATCAAAGATATTTGTCAAAATACCCGAAACCATCGCAATAATCATAGAAGTTAGCACCCTATAAATAGTAAATACCCACCCAAATACACCATAAGTAGCCAAAATAGAATCCACTCCAGTAATAGGTGTAGAGATCAAAAACGAAAGCGTAGCACCCTTACTAGCCCCACTCTTTTTAATACTTGTAGCCAATGGAATCACCCCACATGAACAAACAGGCAAGGGAATACCAAATAATGTAGACTTGATAACAGAAGAGATTGTTTGACTTCCTAAATGTTTTGTAACCAAACTTTGAGGTACTACTTCATGTAATATCCCTGCAAAAAAGAGACCAAAAAGTATATAAGGAGCCATAGCATTACTCAATTCTACTAAAGCCTGTAAAAATTCTATAATATAATTCATGTTGTTTCCTCGTATGTTTTATGCTACAATACATATAACAAATTTGATATATAACGATATTGTTATATATCTTTGCTTACAAAGGACTGAAGTGGAAAATATTATAACACTCTCAAAAGCATTTAGTGACATAAACAGACTTAAAATAGTAGCCCTGATTTTAAGAGAAAAAGAGTTATGCGTTTGTGAGATATGCGATACCCTAAATCTATCACAACCACTAGTTTCCAGACACCTCAAACAGTTAAAAGATGCAAATATCCTAGAATCCTATCAAAGTGGTAAATGGATAATCTACACCATAACATCTAAACCAACACCACTGGCAAAAGCATACTTTAATGAACTACAACTAAATTTTACAACACTACCAAAACTTATAACATGTACTAGAATAACACATGACCATAAAAAAAGCTGACACTTCTTTATCTTCTTGTTTCCAAGCTGAGCTTGGAAACAAAGTGTGGTGTGAACTCAGCTTAGGATCAAATTACCTTAAAAGTATTTAACTGTTACAAATTCTTCATAAATATTTAATTTTTTATTTAAAAAAACTTATACAATCTTTTCTTAGTTATTTTATGATATAAAACATTTTTATTTTTAATATTTTCATTTTTGTTGTAAAAAATATAGCACAGAGGATTTTTTACGCAATTTTTGATGGTGTATTTACACTAAATGTTTACATACAAGAAGGAGAATGTTATGAACAAAAAAATATTGTTATCAACAATAGCTGCTACACTATTAAGCACTTCACTTAGTGCAATAGAAATCGAAGATTATAAAATCATCGAAGGTACATATCAAGATGCTTACCTTAACGGTTCACTTACTGTAGAGGGAGGAAATCAAGATCAGACAAGTTATAGCTCACATGTAGATGCTACAGGTCGTGTTATACACAATAGTGCACCTTTTTCATGGCAAGCAAATGGTATCGTCAGCGGTGACTGGTCACAAGGTGCAAACGATGGTGACAAATCACTCAAAAGTTACAATGCTTCAGCAACAACTCGTTTTGATAAATATCTATATAATGATGACACATGGTTTTACTATGGAAGTGGTGATTTAGGTTACCGTAAGCAAGTCACATCAAATGATGCAGATGATCCATATGTAAAAATTGGTGCAGGTATGGGTTATGGTCGTATGTATGATGCTACTGCATTGGCAAAAGCTCTTCGTGTTGTAGAAGATTTGGTAAAATATAAAATCATTAGTGCTACCCCATCAGATGCTTCGATGATTGAGCTTGCAAAAGTAATTGATCTTGAAGCTGAATATAGAAGTAAATACGGTGCTAGAGAATATAAAAAATACTGGTATGAAGATATGGAAAAAATTCTCAAAAAAGCAGGTGTATTAGAGAAAGAATCTCTTGGTGCATTTGGTATTGTAAGAATAAATGAAATATTTTCATATGAAAAAATTGGTGGTAGATTTCATGGCTGGAAAGTCAGAGCTGGTTTAGGTCAGGTTCTATCAAATTATGATGGTAAAAGTGAAGACACAACAGCAGATGTTGAGTTTGAGTATGGAAAACCATATGGTCATAGTTCACAGTTTACAGAAAGAGCATTATTCTCAAAAGTCCTTGATAGCGATTCGGCTATCAATTTTCAGTTTAGAAATAGTATGACTTATACATATGAACTTTCAGATAAAATTGACTGGGATAATAGCTGGATACTTACACATGACAATTATGACAAAGGTGATGATGTCACTACAAATGCATTAACAACAGGATTCAACTATTACTTACCAAATGAGCTAGTTTTCAATATCACACTTTCACTAAATAAAACAGACGGTACAAATGGTCAAAGTGTTGAAACACCAGATTGGGATACAAAACTTTATACAGGTTTAACATATAGACTAAAATAATATACTTATCTATCGCATCTTAATCCCAGACCAGGTCTGGGATTAAGTAAGTTATTATGGATCAATATTTATACAACTATCTTTGATACATTTTTTATCTACTATCTTACCATCAGGACTCATATCTAAATA
>JALSQA010000213.1 GCA_026985685.1 Campylobacterales bacterium
ACAATGAGGAGTTTTATGAATTGTTTGATATCGATAGTGCAAATGAGTTTTTAACAAATTTAAACAACAGTAGTGCGAATATTCAGGATATTGTTGAGTTTAACAGTTGCGAAGAAGATGAAGAGGCATTGTTTGACTGGAAAGAGGAGGCTATAGCATTTTCAGATCCAGTTGAAGTTTCATTTAAATATGAAAATAGTGGAAGAAAATTTTCTTTAAGAATAAAAGATAATGAAGAAGAGAATTTTATAGTGGCATTTCAGGAGGAGAGTTAATGCTCCATATAAAAAAGCTTTTACATCTTGAAAATTCAGCAGTATTTATAAAACAAAATGACGAATATATAGAGATAATCGATAACTCTTTTACATACTACCAGTTGGACAAAAATGTTTATGACCTTAAAAAAAAGGTAGCTATTCAAAAAGATATAAAAGTTTTTGAGCATACAAATATATTTGATATCTCATGTAAATCTCTTCATGTATATCCAAAAAACAGTACAAAATCTTTACTTTTTATAGAAAACAAGGATAAGTTAAAAGTATCAGGTACTAAAAAGATGCCAGAAAGTATCGCTATAACGAAATTTTCCAATAATGGTCAAATGATGTTAGTAGGTAGTGAAAATGGCGATCTATGGCTATTGGATGTAGAATTGGATAAGATTATTTATACACTCTCTCCTCGACCAGATGAGATATCTTCTATTGTATTTTCAAAAGATGATAAATTTGTAGCTATAGCATCATATGATAAAAAAATTGAAGTTTACAATACTTTAAACTGGAGTATAGTTTGTTCATTTTCACAAGAATCTGTTACGGAAGATATACTTTTTTCAAATAATAATCAATACATTTATACCGTTGATCGTGACGGTTTTATAGTAGCATTTGACATATTTGAACAAAAAAGTATCTATAAACAAAGCCTTGGGCAACATTGGCTGAGTGCTATAGAAAATTACAACTCTAATCAATTTGCAATAGTCGGTACAAGAGATAATGCACTTTTGATTATAAACTTACAAAATGGTGCAATTGTTAAAAATATTTTATTAAAAAATAAAGGTCTAAATGGTATTTCCTTTGGTGATGAAGTTTTATGCATGGCTTTTTCTGATGGCAGTATATTGATATGTGATATGTTGATAAACAAAGATGAAGCTTTGGTTGCTTTAAAAATGCAAGATTATAAGATGAGTAAGCAAATTATTGATGAAAATATTTTACTGTATCTTGATGGGAGTATGGATGAACTTCTCTCAAATGGAGATAAAGAACTATCAAAAATCATAACGTTGATCGAACTTGGAAAGACAGAAGAAGCCATAAATGATGCTGAACCATTTATGCTAAATGAAAGTTTTGATAAAAAGTTTTCTGAGTACATCTCAAACTCTCAGGAAATTGCACAGTTTGTTAAAGCAGTAGATGAAAAAAACTTTCTCACAGCTTACAGCCTAGCGGACAAATATGAGTATATAAAATCATTAAAAAAATATCAACAACTTGAGAATCTTTGGTTTAAAAGTTTTAATGAAGCTAAAAATATTATTTCTAAAAATCCAAATGATAGTGCAACAAAGATAAAAGCCAAAAGTAAATTGCAAAATTTTTTAAATGTAGCATCAAAAAGGAAAGCTATCAAAAATCTACTTGAAAATTCAAAAGTTTTTTTTCAAGCAGATAATTATGTTCGAGAAAAGAAGTTTATACAGTTTTTTAAACTTTGTGAAGATTATCCCTTTTTAGAAGATACTCAAATTTACAATAAAGTCATCTCAATAACACAACTTCTTTTTACAAATATAAATAAAGCAGTCCAGCAAAAAGAGTATAAAAATGCAATTGCAACAGCTAGAAGACTGTTAAGTTTTGCTCCTGTAAAAGAGGAAGCAAGCAGACATATAAAAGAGATTAATGCAATGGAAAAATTTACACAAGCTACACAAAAAAAGGATTTGATTTCTTTATTTGAACTTGTTGAAAAAAATCAATTTTTAGAAAATTTGCTAGAGTATAAACATGTTATGCAAAACTTTAAAAAGATAAATGAAGATGCAAAAACTCACGCAATATCAGGAGATGTCCAAAAAACATTTTATACTATTGGGAAATATGTATCGATAAATCATGTAAAAGATCATATAGCATTTACAATAAAATTGGCATATTTAAACTCTATACCTACAATTGCCAATGATGAGAAAATTGACTGGAAAAGGACTTTTACAAACTATATAGAACTATACGGAAAAGATCCAGAACTACAGAAAATAGCATTTGAAAATGGTGTTTTGGATATTTATGATTCGATAGATGAAGAAGTATATTATCAAGGGTATAAAAATAAAACTTTTAAAAATCATATAGTTGCAGTAGCATAAATTACTTAATGGTAGTGAGGGGCAAATCATTTTCTATTAGAGAGTTGGAATTTTTATTTTTCCAACTCTCCTGATAAATTTACTATTTACTGTAGTGATTTCCTCACAATCTGTACAGCTTCGACCATATTTTTAAGGCTTGGTTTGACTTCTTCATATTTTCTGGTTTTAAGCCCACAATCTGGATTAATCCAGAGTTGTTCTTTTGGTAGCACTTCTAAAAGAGCATAAATTTGCTCAACTATCTCATCTGTACTTGGGATTCTAGGGGAGTGAATATCATAAACTCCAGGTCCTACTTCTTGTTTGTATCCATGTTTTTTAAATATTTTTAACAGTTCATTTCCACTTCTGGCTGTTTCTATGGAAATGACATCAGCGTCCATTGCTTCAATCGTATGTATGATGTCATTAAATTCACTATAACACATGTGTGTATGGATCTGTGTAGCTGGCCTTGCTT
>JALSQA010000214.1 GCA_026985685.1 Campylobacterales bacterium
AAAAGAAGATATGCTTATACTTTCTCTTCTCACTCTACAGGTGTGGCACATTTACGATTAGGTGTAGGTGGATATAGAATAGTTGTTATAGAGCATGGCAAAAAAAAGATATTTAACAATGTTAAAATTACAAGTTCTGCTGTAAAAACAATAACGGCAGAATTTTAATAAAAAACGATATAATTCTTACCAATACAATATAGGTGGGAATATGGGACGTATGACAAATGAAGAGGCGTTAGACCTCATACAAAATGCTGATTTAAATACTTTAGGTCGCATGGCTTTAGAGAGGAAAAGAGAGTTACATCCAGAAAAAATTACTTCTTTTGTCGTGGATAGAAATATCAATTATACGAATGTTTGTTGGGTTGACTGTAAATTTTGTGCTTTTTATCGTCATGGCAAAGATGATGATGCTTATGTACTTAGTTTTGAAGAGATTGGAAAAAAGATCGAAGAGCTTATTGCTATTGGTGGTACACAGATACTTTTTCAAGGTGGTGTTCATCCTAAGCTCAAGATTGAGTGGTATGAGGATTTGGTAGAGTGGATTCATACAAACTATCCTACAATTACTATTCATGGGTTTTCAGCTATTGAGATTGATTATATTGCTAAAATTTCTAAGATAAGTTATAAAGAAGTATTACAGAGACTTCATGCTAAAGGGCTTTTTTCTATCCCTGGTGCTGGTGCTGAGATACTTAGTGACAGGGTGCGTGATATCATAGCTCCAAAAAAACTAGATGTAAAAAATTGGTTAGAAGTTCATCGACAGGCACATAAAGTTGGTATTAGATCAACTGCCACTATGATGTTTGGAACGGTTGAGAGTGATGAAGAGATTATCGGGCACTGGGAGCATATAAGAAATCTTCAGGATGAGACAGGAGGATTTCGTGCTTTTATCATGTGGAGTTTTCAACCCTCTTTTACAAAGTTAGCCCAGGAGATTCCATCTATCACTAAACAATCCTCCAATCGATATCTGCGTCTGCTTGCAGTGAGTCGTTTGTATTTGGATAATTTTAAAAATATTCAATCATCATGGGTAACTCAGGGTAGTTATATCGGGCAACTTGCTTTACTTTTTGGTGCAAATGATTTGGGTTCAACGATGATGGAAGAAAATGTTGTAGCAGCAGCAGGTGCAGTAAATCGTATGAATCAGGAAGAGATGGTTCGTTTGATAGAGGATATCGGTGAGATTCCTGCTAAACGTGATACAGCATATAATATCTTAGAAATTTTTGAGAGAGAAAATGCATGAAATATATTTTAATACTATTGGTTATGATACAAGGAGTTTTAGTGAGTGCTACGATTGAACATATTGAGGTAAATGGTGTTAAAGTTCCATTGATTTTTGAAAAAGAGAGTACATTGCCGATTGCATCAATGCAATTGATATTTAAAAATAGTGGTTCTATTGCTGATGGTAAATATCCTGGTATTGCTTCATTTAGTGCTTCTTTGTTAAATGAGGGAACTAAGGAGTTAGGTTCTGTAGGTTTTGCTCAAAAGTTAGAAGAAGAGGCTATTTCACTCTCTACACATAAAGGTACTGAGACATTTGTTATAGAGTTAGAATCTTTAAAAGAACAGTTTACTAAGGGTGTTTCTCTTTTAAAAATGTTATTAAAAGATCCAAATTATACTTCTGAGAGTTTTGATAAGGTTAAACTTTTAAAGCTTAGTCGTTTAAAACAAAAAGAGAATGATTTTGATTATATTGCTAATTTAAATCTTAAATTGCTTGTTTATAAAGATACACCTTTAGGGCATCCAGCTATCGGAGATAAAGAGAGTTTAAAGAAGTTAAAACTTAAAGATGTTCAAGATTTTATAAAAGATCATTTGGTTTTAGAGCGTGCGATAGTTGTCATAGGTGGTGATATGGATCTAAAAGAAGCCAAAGCTTTTGCCAAAGATGCTCTTATGCTACTTCCAAAAGGAGAATCTTCACCCCTGCCATTTGTCAAACATCTTGATAAACCTGAGCAAATAGTGACAAAAAAAGATACCAAACAGGCTTATGTATATTTTAGTTCTCCACTTTTTGTAAAAGCAAATGATAAAGATAGATACAAAGCAAAAGTTGCGACATTTATTTTGGGTGCTGGTGGTTTTGGAAGTCGAATGATGGAAGAGATACGTGTAAAGAGGGGATTGGCATATTCTGCTTATGCAGTAGCAAATATAAATAAATCATTTACATCTTTAAAAGGGCATTTGCAGACAAAATTAACATCTCAGGATGAAGCGATTAAACTTGTTAAAGAAGTTGTTGCAAAATTTGTCAAAGATGGTGTTACTAAGGATGAGTTAACACAGGCTAAAAAGTTTATCGCTGGTAGTGAACCTCTTAGAAATGAAGTACTTTCACAGCGTTTAAACAGGACTTTTATGGAGTATTATCAAGGGCTTGGTGTAGGTTTTCATAAAAAAGAGCTTCAAGAGATTGAAAATCTTTCTTTAGAAGATTTAAATACTTTTATCAAATCTCATGATGAGATAAACCGTCTTAGTTTTTCTATAGTAACAAAGTAGTGAAAGCAGAAGATAAAGATCGTCTCAAAAAACTAGGAGTTCAAAACAGTATAGATCTTGCTTTGATTACTCCTAGGGGATATGAGATTCTTTATCTTCAATCCTCACCTGTCCAAGGAGAGATAAATGTAGTAGATGCCACAGTAACATCTACTTCTTATCATCCAAAATATTTAAAATTTACTCTTTTTTCTCACAATTTTGATCAAAATATAAATGCGATTATATTTCATCCAACAAGCTATCACAGAGGAAAATTTCAAGCAAATAAGAGATATTTTCTAAAAGGT
>JALSQA010000215.1 GCA_026985685.1 Campylobacterales bacterium
GCCAACCAGTCGCTATGGGGAAGGATACAAAAAAATCTCTCATACAGAAAACCACTGATGAACAAAAGCTACCCGATAGGAGTGGAGAATGAGGTTGTTGGAGGAGGGGTGATGTGATAGAGTGTTTTAAATTTTGATAAAATCACTCTTTGTAACTACCACATACTCCTCTTTTTTATTTGTTTTTATTGCCAAAGACTTTTTTACAAGAGCATTTTTAACTCTCTCTTTGTTTACACTGTTTTGCCATTTGCACTCTATAAATGCGATATTTGTTTCGTTATATGCAACCAAATCTATCTCTTCTTTGTTGTTCCACCATCTACCGATCTTTAATGGAGTAAAGCTTAAAAATTTTGCAGGATTTAGCAATATCTGCTCTTTTACAAAATCCTCAAAAGCAAACGATACAAATCTGTCATTAAAGTTTTGTTTTATCTCCTCTATGACTGCTTGGGTTTGATTTATCTCTAAAAGATTGTAGTTTTTATAGACATAAAAGAACCAAAAATTTAAAAACTTATCTTTAAACCTGTATCTCCCAAGTTTACTCTTTAGTGGATTTTTCTCAGTTATAGGCACTTCTTTTACTAATATATCCAAATCTATAAGCTTTGTTAGATATCTTGTTATATAGGTGCTTGGAACTTGCATCTTTGAAGCGATAGAGCCTATTTTGGTCTCACCTTTTGAGATTATCTCAAGTATAGAGAAATAGTTTGTTAGCTCATTTAGCTCCTGTTTTAGCAAAAAATAGCCCTCTTGGTAGAGAAATGAGTTTTTGTTTAAGATATTTTCTTTGATATTTTTATAAAAATCCAGGCTGGGATCATAACTTTCTAAATATTTTGGTATGGTTCCAAACGATGCATATACTCTCATCTTATCCTCAAAGCTGATGTTTGGTATAAAGCTGTTTATATATCTGGTATGCAACTCTTTTAGATGGATATTTGTCGTTCTTCTGCCATATAGTGGTGATGAGTAGTCTAAAACTTCACTATGCATCATCGAAACAACTGAACCACACAAGATAAGATGAATATTTTTGGACTTTAGTATAGTGTCCCAAATATATTGAAGCTGACTTGATATGGATTTGTCAACTTTTGATAGATTTTGATACTCATCTATAACAAATACTAGTTTCTTTTTGAAGTCATACTCATTTAGTAGATTAAAGAGTTGCTCGATTGAGTTTATCTCTATATCTTTTAAAAATGGTTTATTGACTATTTTTAAAATCTGAGGCAAAAGGTTTGTTAGCTGTATCGACAGGTTAGCCTCTGTTGCATAAAAAAATATATTTGGCTTATCTTTGATAAACTCATATATCAAAGCAGTTTTGCCAACCCTTCTTCTACCATAAATAACACTAAAAGATGAACTTCTTTTGCTATACTCTTTCTCTAAAGTTATTAACTCTTCATCTCTATTATAAAACATTATGAAGCCTTTCATTATGAACTGTTTCATAATTATAACATTTATTGAATTAATATATAGCAAAAACCCTCATCTGCAAAAACCTATCATACAGAAAACCGATTTTGAACATAAATTATCCAATATGCAAAGAAAATCAGACATATGGTGCAAATTTTATGCTATAATCTTTACATAAAAAATTTTATGTAAAGGAGATCAAAATGACTGTACGCAAAAATTTTGTTTTCGATGAAGAGGTGGCTGCACATCTGGAGGAGATCGCGAAGGAAGAAGGCAAGTCGATGACTGCGGTGGTGCAGGAGATGATTGAAAAACATTACTCAGATATCAAAAAACGCAAGAAACTTGAAGCACTGGAGAGAATCGCCGGAAGTGCGACGGGGTTGTTCGGGGATTTGACGGTTCAGGAGATCAAGGCAAATATGGATGTATAAAAAGATCTTTTTTGATACAAACATTATCGTAGATATATTTGATGATGCAAGAAGCACACACCGATACAGTCTCGAATCACATGCCTATATCGTTTCAGAGGATATTTCACTTTGTACAAGTTGTGATATCATCACCACGATCTACTACATCCTTTCCAAACGCGATAAAAAAGCGGCACTCTCGCAGATAGAGGATATCAACCAAACGCTTGATGTAGTAGCATTTGGCAACAAAGAGGTCGAAGCGACTTGTCGTCTGATGCGAAAAGACAGTGACTATACCGATCTTGAAGATACGATTCAGGTGATTTTAGCACAAAAGGCGGGCTGTGATCTTATCATCTCCAACGATAAAAAGTTCGTCTCCAAAGAGATAGAGGTGATGAGTAGCCCTGTTTTTCATGAACGCTATGTAGCGAAGCGATGTTAAATACCTACCATATTCGTATCACTGGCAGGGTTCAGGGAGTGGGATTTCGCCCTTTTGTCTATCAGGTGGCAAATAGGCTTGGCGTGAATGGCGAAGTTAAAAATGATGCACAGGGTGTGGAGATATGGATCTCGGCTACCAGGGCACAGCTTGAGGGATTTAAAAAGAGTTTACAAGAGGAACTTCCACCGCTGGCAGAGATAGACTCACTCTCGATCGAAGAGGTGTTAAGTAAGGATTATGCAGATTTTCGCATCATAGAGAGTGGTGAAGAAGGAGTAAAAACGGCACTCATTCCGCCTGATATCTCCATCTGTAAAAAATGTGAAGCAGAACTGTTTGATCCTAAAAACCGACGCTATCTATATCCATTTATAACCTGTACCGATTGTGGAGTGCGTTACTCTATTATCGAAAATCTCCCTTATGATAGAACAAATACCTCCATGAAAGAGTTCAGGATGTGCAAGGCGTGTGAAGCTGAATATAATGATCCTTCAGATAGGCGTTATCATGCACAGC
>JALSQA010000216.1 GCA_026985685.1 Campylobacterales bacterium
ATGAAGAGATCAAAAAGTATGTAGAACATAGCAACTATTTTGATGAAAATGGTGATATAGCTCTTGCCAAAAAACTCAAAAATCTCCCAAAAGCATGGGATTTTGACAAAGATGGTAAATGGGATGGTTATATTCCTGATTGTTATTATAACTTTGATGATGATGGATTTGATAAAAAACCTGATGGTAGTTACAGTGGATGGGTGGCATTTGCTTATATGCCATTTTTAGGGACTTTTTGGCCAACAAATGGTTCGATGGATGATGTATTGATTCGTTTGCCAAAGCCTTTTTATACAAGCAAAGATAGTGATAAATTTGATAAAAATATTTATCGTGTCAATCTATCAATCATCGAATCAATGATCAAAAGAGAAAACATAAAAATTGATGCAGTTGATGAAAAAGTGTTTGGTGTTGATCTGGATAAAGATGGAATACTTGATATTGCAAATAAAATTACCTATGAATGGGCACCAAATGAGGGTAAAAATATGTCTTATGTAGGGAGGGCAAAACTGTTACTAAAAGAGGGTAGGGTACATATTGCAGCTGGACTTTATCCAGAAGGGACAGAGTTTTTACATAGTGTGCGATATGTTGGTTCTGACAAAGAAGGAGATATACATTTTCCATCTCGTATGAAAGAGCTTCGATATGCCAAAAAGAACTATTGGCTCACTTATGCAACACTCCAGAATAAAGGTTTGTCTGCTCTTCAGGAAAAAGATCTCGATCCTGATAAGCTAGAGATTTTTACAGGAAATATGGAGAGAGGTCTTGGAAGTGGTCAAGGGTGGGTCTATCAGGGATTTATCGAGGATAAATATGGTGAACTTCGTCCTCAAAGCTATGAAGAGACACTTAACTGTATGGGTTGTCATACTGGTGTAGGTGTCACTACTGATACAACTTACGCATTTCCTAGAAAGCTGGATGACTTTAGAGGCGGTTGGTATCACTGGAGTCAAAAAGATTTAAAAAATGTCCCAGAAAACAGATACAAAGATGGCACATGGGAATTAACGAACTATTTGAAACTAAACGATAGCGGTGATGAATTTCGTGAAAACAGTGAAGTAAAATCTAAATTTTTTGATCTCGATGGACATCTTAAATCTGACATGATTAATAAACTTCACAAAGATGTTACGCTTTTATTATACCCATCACACAAAAGGGCGATAGCCAATAACAAAGCATATCGTGCACTAGTACAGTCACAAAGATTTATCGAGGGTAAAGCAGCCCATATCAAACCTTTTAAAAATGTACATAAAGAGGTGGAAGAGAGCGAAAAGACAGGAAATCAAATTTATACTAAAATATGGTAATAATTTTTAAGTTTATGCTAAAATTTTTATATATTTTAGCATAAATTTTACCTTCTCTCAAACAAATATTAAGAAAAAAATATAAATCAAACTGTTATCTTTTTGTTATACAAAAGGTATATAATACCACTCGAAAAAAATTTAGGAGATAATATATGAAAAATAAAGAGATATTAAAACAAATAATTTCATTTGAAGAGCGTTTGTTGTCTTTAAGGCTGAAAAATTCAAGAGAGAAAGATTTTCTTCTTTGTACAGATAATAAAGATAAAAAATTAAGTAAAAAAATCTCTACGAAATCTAAGTAGTTTTTAGCTTTTTTATTATTAATATGATAATAATTATCATTTTATAAATATATAAGTAAAAAAAGCGTAAAGTTCTCATCAAAATATGAGGATATAAAATATGATGCCATTTTCTGATGAAGAGATATATCAAGCGGTGGAGTTTAATCTCCCCAAAACGAGTGAATATGTAAAGTCACATGGTGGAGGGATAAAACTTTTAGGTGTCAAAGATGGGAAAGTTTATATAGAGTTGATAGGAACTTGTCATGGTTGTTCTATGAGTTTAATGACAACAAAGATGGTTGTGCAAAGAGAATTGAGATCGTATATCCATCCTGAGTTAGAAGTCATAAATGTAGATGGAACACCGGAAAATAAATTGCCTGATGATTTTTATACCAAACAAAAGTAGAGTAGTTTGATAACCTATCTAATCTACTTTTTTATAACATTACTACTTTCTACACTTTTTTCCATGGCTGGAGCTGGGGCAGGTATCGCTGTGATACCTGTACTTCATATGCTTGGGATAGAGTTCAATCTCGCAAAAGCAGTTGGACTTTTTGTCGGATTTACGACAACTTTTACTTCTACAGTGATGAATTTTAAACGTAAAGTATTAGATATAAAGTTTGCTATGCCCTTGGCTGTTACTTTGTTTATTTTTGCTCCTTTGGGTGCAAAACTTTCACAATATGTAGATGAAAAAATTGTAAAAACTTTTTTTATACTCTTTTTGATTTTTAGTGCTACTATGATGATGTTTTTTAAAAAAGAAGCAAAAACAAATTTTCAAAAGCCTTGGGTTTTGGCTATTTTGGGTGTTTTTGTTGGATTGTTAGCAGGGTTACTGGGTGTTGGTGGTGGAAATATGCTGTTGCCTTTTTTGATATTGTTGGGATTTGAACCTAAAAAAGTTGCTGTTGCTGTAAGTTTTGTTGTTCCTTTTTCTGCTTTAGGTTCATTTGTAAGTTATGCTAGTTTTGTTGATATGGATTGGTTACTCCTTGGTGTTTGTACTTTTGCTGCAGTGATTGGTGGTTATATTGGTAATTACATGATGCACATCAAACTTTCACAACAACAGATCAAAAAAGTGATATCACTACTTTTATATATATTGGCTTTTAAAATGAGTTGGCAAATGTACGTGAGTTAATTACTTCACCAACTAATACTTTCAAAGAGATAAATTTTCTTCA
>JALSQA010000217.1 GCA_026985685.1 Campylobacterales bacterium
TCCCAAAGTATGATCACTATACCCATAAGTCACATCAAAAGTTTTTCCTATAGTTACCATAGCTCTTAAGTTCACATCTTCCATTGGTGTTGGATACATCGTATTTGCATGTAAAACCGTAATATCCTCTTTTTTAGTTCCAGATTCCATTAAAATATCAAGAGCATCTTCTATCTCTCCAATATCTGCCATACCTGTTGAAAGAATTACTTTTTTCTTTAAACTTCCGATATGCCTTAAATATGGTAAGTTTGTAATCTCACCGCTTGGTATTTTAAATATTTCTAACCTCAACTTATCTAAAAGCTTGATGCTTTCATGATCAAATGGCGTTGAGAGAAACATAATACCTTTACTCTTACAATATGCTATAAGTTCATGATGAGTATCTAAATCAAGTTCAAGTTTTTTAAGCATATTAAATTGACTATTATCATCGCTTTGCATATTTTTTTGTTGATACTCTGCTTTTTTAGCATTTTTACTAACTAATTTTTCAGCTTTAAATGTTTGAAACTTTACAGCATCCACTCCAGCATCAACTGCTACATCTATAAGTTTTTTAGCCAATTCAATAGAACCATTATGATTAACACCTGCTTCTGCTATTATAAATACTTTACTCATTTTACAACACTCCCAGCTTTTATAAAACTACTAACTTCAATATACTCTTTGCAGGTTGCATTACTCCCATAAAAAGTTCCTTCTTTTACAATTACTCCACCATTAACAATAGCACCCGTAGATATATGACAATTATCCTCAATAATTGCATCATGCTCTATTAGTGCTTTTGTATTAATAATACAATTTTTCCCAATTTTTGCACCCACATTAACTAAAACATCATGCATTATTACTGTTCCTTCTGAAATTTTAGCATACTTTGAAACATATGCTCTTGGTGAAACAATAAAAGGGATTTTAAAATTTAAAGATTGTAGTAATTCAAATAGTTTGATTCTAATCGCAGATGATTTTATTTGACCGACTGCAACAATGGCATAAGTATATTTTTCTCTTAATACTTCTAAATCATCATCACAACCAATTACTTGATAATCTAAAATCTTATCTCCAATTTTTAAATCATTATCTACTATTCCAGCAATTTCAAATTTGCCGTCTTGTTCAATAACATCAATGACTGATCTACAATGTCCACCGGCACCAAGAAGCAGAATTTGGGGTTTGGGATTTGGGATTTTATGATTTATTTTTTGTTCTAAATCCAACACCCTAACTCCTATCCCCTAAAATAGTGCTTGAAATATTCACAACTCTATCTTCTAACCACTGTGCATTTGACAAATCATCACATTGACAATCTTTATACATCTCTAACTTATTCATCAGCCTCCATATAGGTCTTGTCATTATACCATTTTTATTTGTAAATTTTAAAAATTCATCTCTTTCTTCTCTGTCTTTTAACAAAACAGCATTTAACCAATAATTAGATTTTGCATCTTTTGGCTCTTTTATAAACTCAATATCACTATCTTTAAAAAACTCTTCATATATTTGTGCTAATTCTCTTTGTTTCTCTACAAAAATATCCAAATTTTCCATCTGTGCAACGCCAAGTGCAGCTGCTAAATTTGTCAAGCGATAATTGTATCCTATCTCATCATGAATATATTCGTAAGTGTGAGGAACTTTTGCAGTTGTTGTAATATGTTTAGCCCTTTTAGCTAAAACTTCATCATCAGTAACTATCATACCACCACCACCTGTGGTTATGATTTTATTGCCATTAAAACTAAAGACACCAACTTTTCCAAATGTCCCTGTGTGCTTGTCTTTGTAATATGAACCCAAGCTTTCGGCTGCATCTTCAACAACTTCTATATTATGTCTATTGCAAATATCAACAATCTTATCTATTTCACAAGGATGTCCAAAAGTATGCATAGGGACACAAGCTTTTATGATCTTTTTAGTAGCTTTATTAATACAATTATTGTCTTCATCTTGAAAACTATTTTCTTGCAAAAATTCCTCTAATTTTTTAGGGCTAAGTCCCAAAGTTTCTCTATCAACATCAATAAATACAGGTTTTGCACCACAATAACTAATTGCATTAGCAGTTGCTATAAAAGTTAATGGTTGAGTAAGAACTTCCGTAGTTTCATCAACTCCTACAAGTTTTAAGGCTATATGTAAAGCTGATGTTCCATTAGATGTTGCCACTGCATATTTAGCTTCAACATATTTAGCTACCATTTCTTCAAATTGAGTTACATATTTACCAACACTTGAGACAAATGTAGAATCAATAGTCTCGTTTACATATTTTTTTTCATTACCAAAAAATTTTGGTTCATGTAAAGGAATAAAATCATCTTTTTTGTATATGTTTCGTATAAAATCTGTTATATTTTTATACATAATCACATCTTCTCATCTAAATATTTACCAGTCTCTTTATGTCCAAAGTCTGGAATAAGCTTAAAAAACTCTTGAACTATATCTTCTTTTGACCAAGACATATTTTGTTTCAATTCATTCATCTTATTTTCAAATGCATTTAATAATTCATCATTAAAGTTCAAATCATTTTTAATTATACCAATATTTTGAAATCTATCCATATCTAAAGTTTCTTTATCCGTAAAAAACTCTTCAAAATCTTTTTCACCTGTTGTATCACTTGAAGTAAAAAGACAAGGATATTTTCCCTCTTGTGGTAAAGTTTTAGCTAAAGCTCTCGCTTCATCTTCATCTTTGCATAAATAAGGCTCATAGCCTAAATTTTCAAGATATTTTATAGCAATATCAGCAAAAGAGATAAGATGTAAATCTTCACTAAGTT
>JALSQA010000218.1 GCA_026985685.1 Campylobacterales bacterium
ATTTTTGAATAATTTTTACTATACCAACAACTCCACGACGAAGTCCAAACGGATCTTTTGTTCCTGTAGGAATTTTATTAGCAGCAAAAAGAGAAAGAATGGTATCTAGTTTATTGCTCATGGCAACAACAGCAGAAAATGAATTTGACGGTAAAAGACTATCTTCTCCATCTGGGAGATATTGTTCTTTTAGTGCTAAGCAAAGTTTTTCATCTTCACCAGCTATTTTTGCATAATAGTATCCCATTATTCCCTCTAACTCTGTAAATTCATAAACCATGTCTGTCAATAAATCTGCTTTACTAAGCATCATCGTTTTTTCTAAAAGTGCAACATCTTCACTTAGTTTATATTTGTCATGAAGATACAATGCTATAAAAGATTCTCTTTGGCTTTTGTCATAAATAGAACCCAAGCCTTGCATAAATGTAATATTTTTAAGACCTTCATTGTTTAGTCCATTTTTGATATCGTTTTCATAAAAGAAAAGTCCATCACTAAGTCTTGGTCGTAAAACTTTTTCATTTCCTAATATTACCTGTGTATAGTCGTCGCATACTGCATTTGAAACAACCACAAAATGGTTGCTTAATTTATTATCTTTAAAAACTGGAAAATAACGCTGATGCTCTTTCATTGATGTGATGATTACTTCAGGTGGTAACTGTAAAAAGTTTTCATCAAAAGTACCTAAAAGTGCTTTTGGGTACTCAGTTATAGCGATAACTTCATTTAAAAGTTCATCATCTTTTTCTATCTCAACACCATGTTTTGTTTCGATAGCATCAAAATCCGCTTCAATTTGCTCTTTTCGTTTTTTATCATCTAAAATTACGTGATGATTTTCTAAAAGTGAAAGATAACTTTTTATATCACTAAATTCTAAAGGAGCAAAATTATCTGTACGATGAACATAAGTTTTTAAATCACTTTTTACACCAAATACTTCACAAAAAACATTTTTATCATCTAACATACAGACAATCCAGCGAACAGGACGGATAAAACTTTGTGTATGATTACCCCAACGCATAGATTTACCAAATTGAAGATTTTTTAAAAATTCTTCAATCATCATTTCTAAAAGCTGGGTAGAATTTTTACCTTCAACTTCCTTTTCATAATAAAGAACTTCTTTACCATTTTTCTCTATTGTCTTAATCTCATCCACTGATATAGCACATTTTTTAGCAAAACCTAGTGCTGGAGCAGTTGGCTTACCATCTTTATATGCGATACTAACAGGTGCTCCAAAGAAAGTTTCTTTACTTTGTGGCTGTTTTAAAGGAAAGTTTTCATGAATTAAAACAAGTCTGCGTGGTGTATATTTAAATGTGAAATCACATTTTAGTTTATGAGTATTTAAAATATCATCCCATTTTTGATGAATATTTTTTAATTCCTTCAAAAAGGGAATTGCAGGAAGTTCTTCGACTCCGATTTCTATGAGTAAAGGTTTTGTCACAATATATCCTCTGTAAAATTTAGACAGCCCTTTAAGGGTTGCCTTAAGTTTTACGCGATTGTATCAAAGTTGTTGTAAAAATATCATTTATTTTGTTTGTCCCTGTTTTTTTTAGCAGCTTGCAACATAAAACCACGAACCAAAAAAACCATAAACAAAACAAATAAAACAGTCATTACGATATCTATAATATCTTTCATCATATACTCCTAAAATATGGAGTATACACTATTTTATTCAAAAACTAAATCAAATGCACTGATACTTGTTTTATGCTCTAAGATAATACTAAAATTACTAATACGTTTTTTTATCACCTCTTCGCCAAACTCAGGGATAACATTTAACAGTAAAAATGTAATTTCATTTTTGTTTTTATCAATAAAAATCGTATCATATTCTCGTACTATTTTTCTCAAATTATATTCATCTATATCAATTTCTGCTTTAAATTTATAGCAAAATGATGAGAAAAAGATTTTTCTCTCTACTAGATCATTTACTCTTTGGCTATATTTTACTTGACTAGAGACTAAAACATCTTCTGGTTCTTCTAGTTTAAGTAGTCTTTTTGAATAAAAGTTACTATGTAAATATTTTTCCATTGATAAAATATAATCTTCTAGGAAAAAATCCATTTTCATCAATTTATCAACACCGTTAATATGAGCTTCTAATATATCTTTTTGTCTAAGGTAAGGCTTAGAACTGATACAAAAGAATGTAGTTGAAAGTTGTTTAGCTTTGATATTATGTAGTATCTCATGTTTTAAAGCGTCATCTTCTTTGTGAAAAATAATTATATCCATAGAATCTAAAAGAGTAATATCAATATCATCTAGTGTATCAATCGTATAATGATCCACATCAGATACATCCCGAAAGAGATAATAATTTAATTTTTTTAGATCATTATTGTCAGTAATGAGTGCTATTTGAATATTTTTTAATTTATTGTTATCAAGCAAAGAAAGTTCTATCAGGGCATCGCTATTTATTTCTATATTATTTATTGGATCGGTTATGTCTGTTTTTGTCACGGGACTCTCCTCTTTATTGTATAAACAGGTTAAAAGCAATTAGTGTGCCAGTATCAAATAAACCATATCTATACTATATCGACATTTTCTAAATATATATTTAATTAGCACTATTTATGGAGATATTATATTTCTTGTTCTCAAGCTTCAGCTTGGGAACAGAAGCTTGGGAGCAAAAGCACCACTTCCTATGAAAGTTTTATAATCTTGTAATTAGAACCATCAATTTCCAATAGATTAATAAATCCAGATCTATAAACACCAGAATCTAAGCCTATTTTGTCTTCTTCGATAAATGGTTTGAAAAATGGG
>JALSQA010000219.1 GCA_026985685.1 Campylobacterales bacterium
AAATGGATCATCTAATATTGTTTGTTTATCTAATGTATCTAAATTTTTGCTAAAATATTCTCGCATTTTTGCAATAGCATCCTTGTGTGTTGTAAATTTAAAGTTGCCCAACTCTTTTAATACTCTTTCATTATTTGAAGTATATTCATTATTTAACCCATCATTTAAAACTTTTATTTCTGATTTAAAATCACTCACCTCATTTACTAAGTTTGCCAAAGTTAGCAAATCAACTTTTTTGCCAGTGGTTACATTATATATCTTCTCGCTCACATTTTGATGGATAAACCAATCTATCATTTTTACCAAATCATCAATGTAAATATAATCAAAATATACATTTTTATTTATAACTATCGGAAGATGAAGTAGATTTTTTACAATAGCATTAGATATAAATTTATATCTATAATCTTCCAACTCTCCATAAGCTCCAAATATACGAAGTTGAACCATTTTTTCTGATTTTTCAATATATCTTGATGTTATAGATTTATAAAATCCATATTCATCCAATGGTAACTCTTGTAAATAATCTTCTTCCTTAGCTTCTACAATAGGCTTGTGCTTTCCATACTCAGCACCACTACCAAAAGAGATAATCTTCTTCACATTTTTTTCATGCTTTGCAATGTTAAAAAACATTCTTAGATTATACTCTGTAACATTCTTCATATCAAGAGTATCAAGACCACCACCACGATTTGCTAGATGAATAATGATGTCTATCTTATTTGATAAAATATAATTATCCACCTGCTTTTCATTATGCAAATCTAACTCTTTGCTTGATGGTGTGAAAAGATTATAATCCTTATAATGATTGTCCAAATACTCTTTTAAATGAGAGCCAATAAAACCATTTGAACCTGTTATAAATATGTTCATTTAATCATCTTTTATAGGTTTGGTAATCATTAAAGAATTTAACTCATCTTTTTCTAAAAAAGGATACATATCTTCAATAGGCTTGTTTACTATCAATTTTGGTTCTACTGATGTCATAGATTCATCTAAAATTATATTGATTAATTCTGGTTCATTAGATGAAAAAATATCTTTTAACTCATCTTCTATATTGTTAATGTCTTCTATATTTCTTGCTTTTATACCATAAGCTTTTGCTATTTCTACTAAATTAGGTACGCTATAGTCTTCTAAAGTTCCTAAATATTTTTTGTCAAAATAAATCTCTTGAAATTGCCTTACCATTCCTAGATTTTTATTGTTTAAGACAAATATTTTAATTGATAAAGCACGCCTTTTAATTACTTCTAACTCCTGTATATTCATTTGAATACCACCATCACCAGCAATTGCAACAACTCTTTTCTTGCTTCCAAAAGAAGCTCCAATTGCCGAAGGTAATGCAAAACCCATTGCACCCATTCCACCTGAAAAAAGTATCCTTTGATTTTCTTTAGTATCTAAAGACTGAGCTACCCACATCTGATGCTGTCCAACATCAACTGTTACAACTTCATTTCTTAAATACTTTGATATTTTTGAAATAATAAAATTTGGGATTTTAACTTTTTGATCCAATCCTTTAAGCGAAGGAAATTTATCTTTATAAAGTTTTATTTTTTTAATCCATGCAGAAGTATTAATATTGACTTTTTCCTTTTGTAATTCCAATAAAAATTCTTTTATATCTTGCTGTATAGCTAAATCGACTTTTATCTTTGCTCCAAGTTCATGCCTATCAATATCTACCTGAATAATTTTTGCTTCTCTTGCAAATGTATTTAAATTAGTTCCTGTTTGTCTGCTATCTAATCTTGAACCAAGAACTAAAATCAAATCACTATTTGCTAATGTAAGATTTCCATATCTGTTTCCATAGGCACCTATTAATCCCATATTATAAGGATACTCTTCACTAATACAATCTTTACCCATTAATGAATATACAACTGGTATATTATTTTTACTTACAAATTCTAGTAACTCATTTTCTGCATTCGAAAGTCTTACCCCAGCTCCCACCAAAATAACTATCCGAGAAGAATTATTAAGAAGATTAACAACTTGATTTATATCATAATCCTCATTTTGAAATTTTAATTTGTTATATTCTTCAGACTCATAAAATGATTTACAATCTTCAATATTCACATCACTTCTTTGAATATTCATAGGAATATCAACTAAAACTGGTCCTTTACGACCATTTTGCGATAAAAAATATGCTTTTTCTAGTTCATATCTAAGCATATTCACATCATCTACCATAACAGCATATTTAACAATCGGTTTTACTATGCTTACAATATCAGTTTCTTGAAACCCTATCTGCCTGACTGGTTTATCATATTTGTATTCATATGTATTTACTTGACCTGTTATAAACAGTGCAGGTACAGAATCAAAATAACAACTTCCAATAGGTGTTAATAAATTTGTTGCACCTGGTCCACTTGTAGCAAAAGCAACACCACTCTTGCCAGTAACTCTTGCATACCCTTCAGCTGCGAAACCTGCACCTTGTTCTGAAATACAGTTCACCAACTCCATTTCATTATACTTATCTATAGAATGATAAATATGTGCAATAGCTCCACCAATATATCCAAAAGATTTATCTATTTTATTATCTAATAAAAATTCAATTATATAATCAGATACTTTCATTATATTGCCCATTTAATATTATCTTTTTTTGCATAATCTATATAATTAATTAAATCACTTTTTGTAATTATATCTTCTTTTTCATAATATTTTTTATACCACTCAACAGTCATCTCAAAAGTTTTATCACTATCCCATAACGGTTTCCACTGCAAATATGTATGAGCTTTTGAACAATCTAA
>JALSQA010000220.1 GCA_026985685.1 Campylobacterales bacterium
TTTTCTCTTCTTCTTGGGTGATGTATTGTTTGTCTATGTATTGGTGTTTAATTTCTAAAATCAATGGAATGGTTTTGCTTCCCTGGAGTGTGATTTCTTGATGAAGTGTGCAAAAAAATGCACTAGGAGTCGTTTTGATCATAGGTGGAAAGCCCTCAACTATTTTTTGTGTTGGTATATCAAAATACTCTGTTTCACTTTCATCTGCATCAAGAGATTTTGAGCTAAAGTGCATTTTGTTTAGATCATTTTCCTCTACCATACAAATCGTGCATTTTTTAGATTGGCGTATATTTTTAAGTGTATCTTTGGGTGTAGTGTCATTTTTGTGTCCTATGGAGACGATAACTGTTGGTGGTTGAGAGGAAAGTCCTGTGAAGTAGCTAAAGGGTGCGATATTTATGATTCCATCTTCATTTTCTGTGACGATCCATGCGATAGGGCGGGGGATGATGGTTTGTGCCATGAGTTGGTATTTTTGTGTGAGTTCTTTGTCTTTATAATTTATTAACATATGTTTTCCTTATAGTATCAACATTGCATCACCATAAGAGAAAAATTTATACTCTTTAGCGATGGCTTCATGGTAAATTTTGAGTGCTTTTTCTATCCCTGTAAAAGATGAGACAAGCATTAACAGTGTAGATTTTGGCAAGTGAAAATTGGTCAAAAGAAAATCTACTCTTCTGGGCTGATTTTGTGGATGTAAAAATAGATCAGATTGTCCAGTTTCTTTTTTTTCTCGTACATAATACTCTATCGTCCTAGTCACTGTTGTGCCGATTGCTAGTATGTTTTTTTTAGAATCTATGATCTCTTTTGTATTTTTTGGAATATCATAAAATTCACTATGCATGATATGCTCTTTGATATTTGAAGCTTCGACTGGTTTAAAAGTACCAGCCCCGACATGAAGTGTGACATAAGAGGTTTTGAATTTTTCACACATTTTGTTAAACAGTACATCAGTAAAATGAAGTGAAGCTGTAGGTGCGGCAACTGCTCCTATATTTTGAGCAAAGAGTGTTTGATAGTCGCTTTGATCTTCTTTTGTATCTTCTCTTTTTATATAAGGGGGCAGGGGAACATGACCTATCTTTTCAAGCACTTCATGAAGAGTTGGAAAATCTAATTGTTTAGTATCTTTATAAAAGCTAACAATTCTAGTACCATCTTCATGCAGTTCTTCTACAATGGCTTTTAGATCCTGGTCAAAAAAAATCTCTGTACCTACTTTTACACGACCACGGATATAGACTAAAAATCTATTATCTTTTAGTGGTGAGTTGACCAATAGTTCTACTTTCCCACCACTGGATTTTCGTCCAAAAATACGTGCTTTTATAACTTTTGTATCATTTAAAATGATAGCAGTATCTTTGGGAATAAAATTTAATATCTCTTTGAAGATAGTATGTGTGATGGTATCACTTTTTCGATCATACACTAAAAGTTTTGCACTATCTTTTGGATCTGCTGGTTTTGAAGCGATGAGGTGCTGTGGCAGGTCATAGTCGTATGACTCTACCAAAAGAGGATCAAGTTTAGGCATCATCCTCTTTTTCTTCTGGATTTACATAGTGAGCTATGAGGATTGATAATCCATAAAGCAGTATCATAGGACCAGCCATCAAAAACTGTGTCAATACATCTGGAGGTGTTAAAAGTGCGGAGATTAAGAAAATCACAACCAATGCATACTTGAAAAACTCTTTGAGTGTTGCATCTGTTACAAGACCGATAGAAGCTAGGAAAAAAGTGACAGTTGGTAACTCAAATGCTAACCCAAATCCTAAAATAAGCTTTGTAAAAAAGCCAACATAATCACCTATACTTGGAAGGGCAGTAAATAATTGTGAACCAAAATTTATAAGAAAATCATATCCAAATGGGATAACCACATAGTAACAAAAAAGAGCACCTGTAAGAAACATCACAGTTGCACCTATAGCAAAAGGCAGAACCATCTTTTTCTCATTTTCATAAAGTCCAGGAGCTATAAAAAGCCACAGCTGCCAGAAAATTATCGGCAATGAAGCGATAAAACCTGAGAAAAATGCTACTTTCAGTGCTGTAAAAAATGGCTCTTGTACTTTTGTAAATATGACATTACTGCCTTGTGGTAAAACTTTGACAAGTGGTTCAATCATCCAGTTTAGGATTGGTTGCCAATATGCAAACATAACAAAAAACATCACCAATACAGTGACAACAGATATCCCAAGGCGTTTTCTTAACTCATATAAATGGGGTTTTAAATCCTCAAACATCTTTTTTCTTACCTTTTTTCTTTGGCTTTTTTTCTATAGTCGTTTTTGCTTTTTCTTCTGTCTCTTCACTTACTTTTGCAACAGGTTCTTCATCTAGTTTTGTAAGTGAGGTTTTGATATCTGCAAAACCATCTTGCAAATCATCTAAGACATTTACATTATGATCTCTTTTGATTTCATTGACAGAGTTTTCAAGTTGCTCTTTGTATGAGATAGCTTCATCTTTTAACTCTTTTAGATGTATCTCTTGTTCTATTGACTCTTTGACTTCATGTACACTTTTCTTGAAACTTCTGAAAAACTTAGCAATTTTTACCATCGTTTCGGGAAGTTTATCTGGACCGATAAATAAAATCGCTATAATTGCGATAATGAGTATTTCACCTAAACTCATTCCAAACATGAGCATATCCTTCTTATTAAGAATTTTAGAGATTGTATCAAAAATAGTGTTAGAGTAAAGATAAGTTTTCTTGTGAATTTTGTAGTTTTGGAGGTTTTACTTGCTCCCAAGCTGGAGCCTGGGAGCAAGAATAAAGTCA
>JALSQA010000221.1 GCA_026985685.1 Campylobacterales bacterium
TGATTATTGGCAATGGAAATAGTGATATCAATATCACACAACAGTAATCAAAAACTGGTAAAAGAGATCATCACACGAAGAGCAATGGCGTATTGATACTCCTTTTTTCGGAAAACCTCAGCATTTCCAAAGATGTGTGTTTGTATAGTTGTTGTCTCCTTGTCTAAAACACCCATATAACTTAGCTCTGCTGTTATCTTATTTTTTTTGTTTATCTTTTCAGTTCCTATTGATAGCTTGAAATAGAGTGAATTTTCATCTCCCCATAGATAGCCGATATTTCCTTCTTGATAAATGCTATACTCTCGTTTTCCTGTTATAAAAGGCTTCTTGATACCAATATCAAACATATAAAATTGTTTATTGTTATCTTCTATGATGTTTGTCTCATTTGCATTTGTGATAGAAAAATTTGCCACAAGTGAAAAATTATATTTTTGACTACTATTAAAAAGTCTTTCATACTCTGCTCCTGCTCCTTTGTAAAAGGTATTGTTTAAATAAAATGCATCTATATACAGTCCATAAAAAGAGAGTGTAGTTAAATTACCTTGATGAAATTCATTCATTAAAAATGCAATATTATTTTGCATATGATTGATTTTTGTTTTTAATTTAGTCAGTTCATTCTTGTTATGTTGAATTATGTTATCAATATCTTTTTCAAGAGTTTGGATTTTTTTGGAAGAGATGTTAGTTTGTGTATCCAATAGAGCAAACTTTTGTTGAAGTTTTTCTATTTTTCTTTTGGTATTATTGTTTTGATTGCGTAAAAGTTTTTCAAAAGCGGTCTTGATTTCACTTTTATGTAGTTTTATGTCACTCAATGAAGCTTTTATTGTACTTAAAAGTTTATTGGAATTATCTATAACCTCTATCTTTTGGCTGATAGTAATGTTTTTGTTATTGTCGCCTATTTGAATAGTATTGTTTCCATATTGGTGTGCTTTTTGGGTGATATTTAAATGGCTGTTATTTTTTTGAATAACCGTATTGTTTTGTGCGTAGAGTGTTGTTATTATAAATAACAGTATAAAATATTTATTACGCATCAAAAATCTCCACTTACGGTAAAATAATAGACATTACTTGCAGCCGTTACTTTTGTTTGCTCTTTATTCATTTCTAAAACAACATAGTAATAACCTTTGCCTTTAATTAAAGCTCCTTTTGATTTACCGTCGCTATATTTGACATGCCCCAATAATTTTGGGTTTGATGTACTGTCCCAGTACCAGACTACATCCTCTTTGTTTATGATTTGATTGTTGTTTACAATAGGAAAAGAGTTAAAAATAATCACTTTTGTTACAATATTATCGGGAGTAGGTTGCCAGCTGATATATGGTTTGTTTGTAGTAATATAACTTTCATGTTGAGGATAGAAAAGTTTGATGGTTGGTACATTTGAAAATAGAACCAGATCATCAGGAATTTTTTGAAATAGTATATTTCTATAGCCATCTGAAGCAACGCTAACACCATTTTGACAATAGTCATATATTTTGGGGTTCCCATACGACCAGTTAATTTCATAAAATACCTGATTTGACAATACCAGTTCACTTCCATTTCCTTTGTCATACAAACCGCAAAATGTATTATCCGTAATGGTGTTTTTATCTGTAAACATCAATTGACTTTGTTGTAGTGTTTTAATACCTATCTTATTCTCAGTGATACTTATACCCTTGAAAACTACTTTACTGTTACTACTTGCTTCTATACCTAGTTCATTGTTGTTAAAATTTGTATTGATAAGAGTGACTTTTGCGTTATCAGTAGTTTTTAATCCTACCAGTCCATTTATAAAAGAAACATTTTTTAGTAAAGAACTAGTATTGTTTTCAGCTAAAATGCCTATACCATTTGAAGGTTCTATTGTAATAGAATCGACAATAGTGTCATTGTTAACAATAAATAATGGAAAATAATCAGCAGTAAAAACTTCTAAAATGAGATTTAAAACATCTGTAGGGAGTTTATGTTTTTGCTTGATAATTACACTTCCTTCTCCTTTGACCAACATACCAGCAGGAAAAACCAGTGGAAATGTTTCATTGGTATCTTCTTCACTATAAACTCCCTCTTGAATAATCATTGTAACATTTTTATAGGAGAAAGGATCTAAGGATAAATTAGTATCCATCGCAATATGTTTTAAACAATCAGTAATTGATCTATAAACACGAAATGTATAATACGGATCATCTCCTGTTTGATTTACAAAATATGTCCGATCTTTATTGTGTGTGGAGGGTAGTTGCATATAGTTTTGTATATTTGTTGTATTGTTTTCAGTTGTTTTTTCATCCGCTATTGTTAATACTTCTTTTGATGGTGATGAATTGCAAGCATGAAAAAGAAATGAAAATATTACCAAGAAAATAAATTTTTTTTGCATAAAATGTTCTTTTCATAAAATTAAATTAGCAAATTATAACAATTTTATGCATACAGAGAGTTTATTTTTAACTCTCTGTTTTAATAAAATCAAAATTTATAATAGATTCCTCCTCCATACAAGAATCCACCGAAGTTATAATAGTCAAAGCTCATATTTGCATAGCCAAACTCGATGGTGCTATAAAGATTTGGAAAATCATGACCCAAAAATTCTCTCCAACTCCATTCTAGTCCGACACCTGCACCGAACATTGGTACTGTTTCTGTTTTTGTTTCCACATTATAACCGTAACTTGAAAAGTCTTGATATTCGTACATAGCAACACCACCTGATGCGTAAGCATAAGTGTTATATTTGCGTTCTTTTGTGAGGTAATAATTTGCTTTGAGGGAATATACACTAAATGTTCCCATCGGTGCAGCGACGAGTTCAAGATTGATTTTTTCGTTATAGTCAACTTTTAGGCTCAATCCATATGCCGGCCATGCTGCCAGAAAACCAATTTGATATTTGCCATCTTTTAAGTTATTTACCAGACTACCTCCTGATCCAAGGTTCCATGAACTACCACCGTTATCTGTTGTTGATCTGCTATATGAACTTGATGATCTTGAGACGCTTCGGGTGCTTGTGTGGCTTTTTCCGGAGATACCCATACTCGATAAAAGTTCATTTGTTACGCGACCATTGACACGAAGCCCATTGTCTTGCTGATACTCTCTTATCGCACGAGATGTACCTCTTCCAACGATTCCGTCAGGTGTGCCGACATGATATCCTCTTTCACTAAGATGAGTCTGCACCTGATAGACTGTGTCGCTATATCCAAAAGCCAAACTACTTAAAACTGCTAACGAAAAAGCTATTTTTTTCATTGATCTCATTTTCTTACTCCTTTTTTAGTTGCAAAAGAATTATATAGAATTGAAATTGGATTGTTTGGATTTTTGGACAAAGTGAACAATTATTTTTATTTAAAATACTAGTTTAGATATCATGAAACAAAGAGTCCAATAAGTACAAAGTAGAAGTGGTATACTTATATTGATACACTAAACAGAAGGAGGCAGAAGATGAAAAAAAGTAAAACTAAAAAAATTGGATTAAGCATAGGTTTGATTTTCTTATTGGCTGGATGTGGGAATGGACCAATTCAGCCTAAAAACCATCAAACATCAGAGTACACACCTTATGGCACACAAGCAAGCGATACTCAGCAATATTTCCCCGCTATAAGACAACAGTTACAAAACGATTTCTTAGATGCTGAGATCTCAAAAGATAATCGTTATATTTTTGTATTGAAAAAGGTACAAAATGGTGGTTTTGTATTACAGTTGTGGGATAATCTCAATAAAAAGCTACTCTATGATTTAGCTCATATTCGTGTTGGAAAACATATAGAGTCTATTCAGCCAATGTCAAACAACCGTGTTATGTTTTTTGAAGTGAACGATGGTCAAGGTGTAGAAAGTGGAAAAGTGGTGATTTTGGATTATATAGATAAAAGGCTTGTAAGTCAACAGGCACTTACTCAACTTCCCGCGAACTATTATGTCAATACCAATGTAGAAAAAAGTAATGAGAATATCGTTCATGTAGGAGATGTAGCGATAGATTTTTCAAATACATCCAGACCTGTTGTAAGCCAGCATCCTTCTCAGCTTCAGATCAGTAATAGTAATGGACAAAACAGAGACGATGATATACGAAACTATTTTGGGGATGATCTGGTAATGGCAGCTCCTACATTGCAAAAGCAGGGACTTTTTGTAGTCAAACGAGAAGCACATCAGACGCAAGCTTTAGAGCTTTATGGAATGATCGATAGAATTGAGTATGAATATACTCTCTGGCAAGTGACTGATGGTGAAAGGTTTGCCAGAATTATTCCTCAATCAAATGGAAGAGTTGTCTTTATTATTACCGCAGATAGTGCACCGGCAGGTTATGCAAAGATCATTACATATAACTATGCAAATAAATATAAAATTAGAGAGAAGAGTGTATATGATTTATATAATCCTGCTACTTATATTGTAGGACAGTATGAAAATACATCTTCCATTAGCAATAGCTATAGTTCTTCATCAGGATATCAAGATTCAGACTATTCAACAGGATCTGCATGGGCGAATTCGGATGGTGACAATAGTTATACTTACGAGGATACATCTTCTTCAGAAAGTCCGAGTTACCAAGATTCAGATTATTCAACGGGATCTTCTTGGGCAAATAGTGATTGGGCAGTACTTAAGAAAGGGAAATGGTTTGGTACAGGACATCAAACATGGAAAGTTGTAGAAGATTATCGAATCGAATTAACAATCGATGACAACGAATATTATTTTACTTATACAGGTAAAGACTATCGCTGTTATGGAAGCCTTGTACTTGAAGAAACGACAGCAGACTCATTTAAATTTCGTGAATATGTAAATGATGGTCCTTGTAATGAAAATTATTTTGTCTTAAAAAAAATTACTGATGAGCATTATAGTTATGAGTCATATTTGTTAGATGGTACACACACAGTTAGTGGCAATGTTTACTATAATTCAGATCATACAAACTCTAGATATTGAGGTATGATATGAAATATGTATTCAGTATCTTGTCATATTTCAAGTGGGTACCATGTTGGTGTACTTGTCTAAACAAAATAGAGTCAATATAAAAGTTTTAAGAACAGTTATTTATCATATATTAAAAATTGAAAGGTTTGTATAAATTATGAACATAAAAACCCTACTAAGCACCCTAAACTCCATCAGTCCTTTCGAGCTTCAGGATTCATGGGATAACAGCGGTTTGATTGTCGGGGAGTTGTATCAGGAGGTTGGGAAGATTTATCTTAGTCTTGATATTGAGGCGGGGATGTTGGATGCTGTGGAGGATGGATCGGTGTTGGTGGTGCATCATCCTTTGATTTTCAAGGGGTTGAAGCGGGTTGATTTTGCTGTGTATCCTTCCAATATCCTTAAAAAGGCTATCAAAAAGGATATCGCTATCATTGCTATGCATACTAACTTTGATCAGACTCATTTGAACCGTTATGTGCTTGAAGAGGTGCTGGGGTATGAGGTGACGGAGTGTGAGGGGTATCTTGCTTATTTTCATGTGGGTAAGCCTTTTGGGGAGTTTGCTTTGGAGGTTGCGGATAAGCTGGGGCTTGATCTGGTGCGTGTTGTGCAAGGGTGTGACTTTGTCGAGAGTGCGGCTCTTTGTACGGGTGCTGGGGCTAGTTTGCTTGGGGAGCTTCGGGCTGATTGTCTTCTGACGGGTGATATCAAATATCATGAAGCATTGGCTGCCAAAGAGGAGGGCAAGGGGATTATTGATATTGGTCATTATGAGAGTGAGCGTTATTTTGCTGTATGTATGCAAAAACTATTGGAAACTAAAGGTTTAAATGGTATAATCGCAAATTCCAAAAATCCATTTAGCTACATCAAAGGATAGACATATCATGAATCCATATATCAAACAGCTTGTACAACTTGTAGAGATCGATAAAAAGATAGATTTATTTGAACCACAAATAGCACAGATTAAGTCAGCTTTAAATGCCAAATTAGACGAGCAAAAAGCACTTGAAAAGAAGATCGAACTTTATGAAGAAGAGTTAAAAGAGACTGAAGTCAAACGTCAGAAAAATGAACTACATTTGGCTGACCTGGGTGATAAGTTAGAAACATATAGTAAAAAAACTGCTGTAATCAAAACAGAAAAAGAGCTTAAAGCTTTACAGCTTGAAGAAGAGATTGCAAAAGAGCAGATAGCATTTGCAAATGAAGAGATCGAAAGACTTGACAAGATTACAACTCTCAAAACAGATGAAATCGCACAGCTCAAAGAACAAATCGAGCAGATGCAAGAGGGTGTTTTGGATTTAGAAGAGAAAACACAAGCAGAAGTTGCAGAGATAGAGGCAGATCGTTTGAAAGTTTTTGAACAAAAACAAAAACTACTATCTGAGATGAATCAAAACATCATTGTCTTTTATGAAAAGATCAGAAGATGGGCGAAAAATACTACAGTAGTTCCTGTAAGAAAACAAGCTTGTTATGGTTGTTACATGAGAATCAATGATCATACTTATGCAAGTGTCATCAAAGGAGAAGAGATTACAACTTGTCCTCACTGTGGCAGAATCTTGTATCTTGAGTCTCAACTTTCTCCAAAAGAGCAAGAAGAAGCTTCAGAGGAAAGTGCAAGTCTTTAGCACAATACGATATTGTTATTTGCTTTTATCTATTATGTTATAGGTGTTGTTGCGTATATCGCAATGATACCTGTACTTTTACTTTTATCTTTGAAAGAGAAGTACAGGTATTCTATTCCCGCTCGTTTTTTTCTTTTTAATAATCCTCCTTTTACAAAAGATACTATCTGGTTTCATGCTTGTTCATTTGGTGAAGTTAAAGCGTTGCAGCCTTTGATAGCTGAACTTAAACAAGATGTAAATATCTCTGTCATTACAAATACTGGTTATGAAGCTTCTAAGATGAAAAATGTGCAGAGGCGTTTTTTGCCATTTGAGATTTTTTTGCCATTTTGGATAAATAGACAAAAGGCACTTGTAGTCTTGGAGGCAGAGCTTTGGTTTATGCTATTTTGGGTGGCTAAGCGTAAAGGCATGAAGACTTACTTGCTCAATGCAAGGATTTCAGATCGATCATATACTCGTTATCTTCGTTTTAGATGGTTTTATAAACGTATCTTTCAAAATATTGACATGATATTTGCTCAAAGCCAAAAGGATAAGAGCAGACTTGAGATGTTGGGTGCAAAAAATGTTTTTGTAAGTGGAAATATCAAAGCATATCAAAAGATCACTATCTCACATGAGTTTAAAAAGCCATCTGTTGAGATGATAACTCTTGCTAGTACACATGATGGAGAAGAAGAGATTATTTTGGATGCTTTAGATTTGACAAAAGTGCGTTGTATAGTGGTTGTGCCAAGACATCCTGAGCGGTTTGATAAGGTAGATTTGCTTTGTCAAAAGGTAGCCAAAGAGAATGGATTGTCTTATCATCGTTTTAGCCAAAGGGTAGATTTTGAGAGTGATATAGTGTTGGTTGATAGTATGGGGGTACTTGTAGATATCTATGCTATTAGTGATGTTGTGCTTTTGGGTGGTTCTTTTGTAAATGGCGTAGGTGGTCATAACCCTCTTGAACCTGCTTATTTTAATGCAAAAATTATGAGTGGAAAATATATTTTCAATCAAGAAGCACTTTTTCCTTTGGTAGATCATGTACGTTTTTGTGATGTGAGTGAGATTGAGAAAAATATACAAATTGCCAGACCAACACAAATCAATACAAAAGTAGATATGATGCCAATTATAGAGGAGTTTTGTAGTGTGGTATGAGATCAAAGATGAGTGGGTGACTTTTCGTATCAAAGCAGTACCAAATTCAAGTAAAAATATCGTAAGTGGTATATTGGATGATGCTTTGAAGCTAAAGATAAAAGCTCCAGCAGTAGAGGGTGCTGCAAATAAAGAGTTGGTCAAATTTTTGTCCAAAATGTTTAAAGTGGCTAAAAGTGATATCGTTTTTGTGGGTGGAGAGACGAGTAAACAAAAACGTTTAAAAGTACCATACAAT
>JALSQA010000222.1 GCA_026985685.1 Campylobacterales bacterium
CCGGACAGTTAAACATTTTTTTAATAAATTGTTAAATGATGATAAGTTTAAAGGTAAGCATTATTTTGATACATTTATTATATTACTTATCTTCGTGAGTGTATTTATCCTTGTGAGAGAAGCACATCACAAAGTACCATCTGTGCTTGTGCTTTTTAACAATTATCTAGTATCTGCAATTTTTTTGATCGAGTATTTGTTTAGACTTTGGGTCAGTAATGATATGCACAAAGTTGTCATATCTGAATATGAACATGCTTTATTTGTAGAGAAACCTTTTATACTTACCAAAACTTGTAAAAATATTTTCTTACAAAAATGGAAGTTTATTCGCTCTCCTCAGGCAATTATTGATTTATTAGCAGTAGTACCTTTCTTTCATGAATTTCGTATTTTTCGTATATTTGTTTTATTTCGTGTTTTTAAAATTTTTCGTTATACCCGTCGTATCCAAAACCTTCTCTCGATTCTTGCAGTTAAAAAGTTTGAGCTTATTACTTTGTTGATGTTTGTTTCAACGGTGATTTTTATCTCAACTATTTTGATATATGTGATCGAAGCACACAGCCCTCATACAGAGATAAGGACACTATATCAAGCATTTTATTGGACAATTGTTACCATCTCAACAGTTGGCTTTGGAGATGTCGTGCCTGTTAGTGATGAAGGGCGTGCGGTAGCTATTGTGATTATCTTGATTAGTGTCTCTCTTTTGTCTTTTACTACTTCTATCATTGTTTCTGCATTTTCTGAAAAACTTGATGAAATCAAAGAAAATGACAATATTGAAAAATCAGTTAAATTAAAAAATCTGTATCTATTATGTGGCTGGAGTAAAGTCGCTCATATATTAGCCACACATCTCAAACGCAATAAAAAAGAGTTCATGATTTTAGATGTTGATGCACAAGCGATAAAAGAAGCTCAGAAATTAGGTTTTATAGCTTTTGCTATGGATCCGATGAAACTATCAACTTATAAAAAGTTAGAGATAGATTTCAAACACAATGTAGAATCAGTTCTATGTCTGTATGATAATGATATCCAAAATATTTATATTACACTTAGTATTCGTGCGATAAATTCAAATATACCTATTGTATCTTTACTTGAAAAAGGACAAAATGAAATCAAAATGCAAAAAGCAGGAGTCAATGAAATAATCCACCCTCAACGCCTTGTTGGTATGATCGCTCGTGAGTTTAGCGGTAAACCAGTAGCTTTTGAGGTTTTACATTTGTTAAGAAGTGAACACTTAGGTGCAAAGATTGAAGAATTTTATGTTGATTCTTTATTGCTTAATCATTTTAAGAGTGTTGGTTCTCTGGAATATAAGCGTTTTCATTTGATTTTAATGGGTATCTCAAAAGGCGAAGATTTTACTTTTAAACCTGATGAAGATAGATTACTAAAAGAGGGTGATGTTTTGATCATGATTGGAGAAAAATCACTTTTGTTGGAATTTGATCATTTTATTCACTCTCCAGGGAGAAAAGCATGAACACAAAAAATAAAGAGTTTTTGATATTTGGATGTGATGAATATGCTATACAAATTGCACAAAATCTACACAAGAGTGATCAAAAGGTACTTTTTTTTACTCTAAATCCTGAAGAGATTACACCTTTGCAAGAACAAGGTTTTGAAGTTCTTTTATTTGATCTTGGAGATGACTGGAGTCAATTAAAAATCAAAGATCAAAAAAATTATATTGTCTATTGTGCTCTTTGTGATGAAGCAGAAAATGTTTTTCTGACTATTTCATTGCGTATGGCTTTTACTGATATAACTATTGTCGCTCTAGCTAGTGACTTAGAACATGCAACCAAACTCAAAATGGCTGGTGCTGACAAGACAATCGTTACAGAACAGATAACCGCAAATCTGCTTTATGAGCGTATCAGTAACCCTACTGCATCTGAGCTTTTGCAAAAGATTTTATATGAAAATAGTGACATAAAAATTGCACAAATCACTGTGGATAAGCGTAGTGAACTGTTAGGGCAAAGTATCCATAAAACGCAGAATATACAAGATCAGTATGGTGTAATTATTTTGGCGATTATAGACAATACTATGCAAACACTTTTTAGCTTTACTCGTAAAGGTTTAGATTATACGATACAAGAGGGTGATATTCTTATCGTTGTTGCGATGAGGGAGAGTATAGAAGCATTCAAAGAGGCTACAGGAGAGCATTATAGTGTCGACTGGCATCACTGGAAATGGTTTGATGACTGATAAAAAAGGAGGTATGCAAACACAATCATGTCATCCACTTCGTGAAGGGGAAATTTTAAATCAAGTTCATGAAAAGTATCCACTTTTTGAAGTGACAATTCATGGTAGCAAACAAGAGAGAATCAAACTTTCTAAACGCTTGGTTTGTGCGGTTAAACATTTGCCTCTTCGTTTAAATATCTGTTATGAAAAAGATACTCAAAAATCAATCGACAAAGGAGTCCAAAAAGATCCTTCACTACTGCTAAAAGATGAAATTATCGCAGAAGGATTGGTCAGTGCAGAGTCTTTGAGTGAAACGTTTGAAAAGTTATTGGTATAGAGTTTGATTATAAATCCCTCCATTTTTTCATGTTTTCAGCTATCGTTTTAATATAATTCTGCCGATCTTTAGATAAATCTTTAAGCTCTGAAATCGAAAGTAACCCCTCACAAATAAATTCCGCAAATAGTTGATCTAGTATAGAATATCTGTAATCATATTTTTTATCAAATTCTTTTGATTTTCTATTTAGTAAATCTCTCAATTCCCATATATCATGAGGTTCATCTA
>JALSQA010000223.1 GCA_026985685.1 Campylobacterales bacterium
TTTGCCTTCTATCTTGATTGTTTCGAGTTTTAGCACATCTCCGCCAACAGCAGTCCATGCAAGACCATTTACGATACCAACTTCTCCTTTTTTAGAGACTTCTTCGATAGAAAATACCTCTTTATTCAGGTATTTTGGTAGATTTTTTGCTGTGATTGATATCTTTTGTATTGATGAATCTTCTAGTATCTCTTTAGCTACTTTACGAAGTATCTGTGCGATTGTTCGTCTGAGATTTCTTACACCTGCTTCTCTGGTATAGTTTGAGATTAGTAGTTGCAATGCTCCTTTTGAGATAGAAAATTCAGCATTTTTAAGTCCATGTTTTCTTAATTCCTGAGGGATGAGATATTTTTTAGCGATTTCATACTTCTCATCAGGTGTGTATGAACTTAAAAAGATAAACTCCATACGATCACGAAGTGGAGAAGGTATGTATGCGACTTGGTTTGCTGTGGCTATAAATATCACTTTGCTTAAGTCAATATTGAAGTTTAGATAGTAATCCCTAAAAGCTTGATTTTGTTCTGGATCTAGTATCTCTAAAAGTACAGCTGTAGGATCACCTCTGTGACTTCTGGCGACTTTATCTATCTCATCAAGTACTATGACTGGATCCATCTCTTTGGATTCTATCAGACCTTGGATTATTCTTCCTGGCATTGCTCCTATATAAGTTCTTCTGTGACCTCTTAGCTCGTTTACATCTTCTAAGCCACCAAGTGCGATACGGATTAGTTTTCTTTTGAGTGCTTTTGCGATTGAGTTGGCAAGTGAAGTTTTACCTACGCCTGGAGGTCCTGCAAAACAGATGATTTCACCTTTGTTATCTTTATCCTTGATACCTCGTTTTTCTTTGAGTGCTTTAACTGCAAAGTACTCTTCTATACGTTCTTTTGCTTTTTCTAAAGAGTAGTGATCATGTTCGAGTTGTCTTTTGACTTCAGTGATGTTAAGTTTTTTCTTAGAGTATCTGCCAAATGGGATTTCAAGTACCCAGTCCAAATATCCTTGTATCAAGTTCGCATCTGCTGAGTCTGGATGCATCCTTGAGAAACGATCTATCTGTTTGGAAATCTCTTTAAAAGCATCCTCTTTCATGTGCTTTTTTTTGTCTTCTAGCTTTTTTCTATACTCTTGTATCTCTTCTTCTCTCTGGGTATCTGTACCTAGCTCTTGTTGTATCTGTTTTAATTGTTCTTTTAGAAAATACTCTTTGTTTATTTGCTCTATTCTTGAGTGAACTTTTGATTTTATTTCACGTTGTAGTTTACTCGCTTTGATCTCTTCTGTGATGTATTCTATCAACAAAAGTAATCTCTCTTCAAGAGATGTATTTGCAAAAAGGTTATAAGCTTGTTCTTTTTTTAATTTGATAGTACTTGCGATTAGATCTACTATCCTGTTTGGTTCTTCATTTTCTTCGATAGTTTTAAGCAGATCAGATGGGAAAAGATCTGTTGCGGTAGAAAGAGTTCTTATCTTTTCCCGTAAAATCTGAAGTGTAGCAGTGACTTTTAGCTCGTCAAAAGACTCTAATTCTATAGCATCTACAACTGCACTAAGTGGCTTTATATCTATAGGCTCTATGATCTTTCCTTTTTCCAAACCTTGAAAAAGAATTTTTATTCTGCCATCTGGGAGGGTTACTTTTCGCATAATCGTTCCGATAACACCTACATTGTATATCGCATCAAAATCTCTCTCTCCTTCGTGTCCTGGACGTGTGGAGACTACCATGACCAGCGAGTTTGACTCTAGTGCTAATGTTGCTGCTTGTATATTCTCTTGTTCTGTTAAAAAAACAGGAGAAATCATAAATGGATAAAGGAAAAAAGAGTCATCAACAATGATAGGTAATTTTACAGGAAAATCTTCATAATTATGTAATTGCATTAAAACTCCTTAATCTAAAATCGTACTAAAAATACCACTGTTTTGTGTAGCGATAGGTGTATCTTTGAGCCATGATTTGTTGATCTTTTCTTCATAGATTTTAGCAGCTTTCGTGCGTCCTAATCTTTTGTAAAGTTTGGCTATATCACGGTTTAAGATTAACTCTGTCAGATAAAGCTTTGTTAATATCGTTTTAACCATTGGATTGTAGATGGAGTTTGGAAATTTTTGCAGGTATAAATTTGCATCAGCTATGGTATCTATCAATAATTTTTGGTTACGTTTTGGATTTTTAAACTCTTGGAAATGTGATTTTATTTTGAGATATTTTAGGTATTCTATATTTTTGCTTGTTGCAAAACGTCTGATATAATTGTCAAGATAAAAGTTTGACATGAGATATTCATCTTCTTCAAGATGTGCCTGTGCTAGTATCATCAATGCCTCTTTTAGGTAAGGTGATCCTACATGCTCACTAGCTAGAGATGTGTAGGCATCATCTGCTTTGTCCAAATTGCCGTTTGCATAAAATTTTAAAATCTCTTTATACCAATACTCTGCTGGTTTATTATAGGTTTGCTCTTCTTTGAGTTTAGAAGCACAACCTGTGAAGATAAACACTAAAAGTGTTAAAGTTGCTAAATATCGAATTATCATAAATTTTCTCCTTTGATAATGAATTATTTTACCTGAATCTATGTTACTTTTCTCTAAAATAACCGATATACCTCATAATTAAGAAGGAAATTTTATGCACTTAAAAGTAGTATCTCCTGTTTTAGGTTTTGAATCTATTGAAGAGTTTAGCTGGGAAAAGATTGATGAATATTTTTCAAAACTTCAAAGTTTACAATCAAAAGAGATTGTTTTTACACTGATTGATCCATTGAAAATCCGTAGTTATGATTTTAGTATTCCACTATTTTATAAAAATCTTTTGAAAGTAGAAGAGGGGGATAACATTTTGGTGCGAAATATTGTCTTGATGCAAGATCCTATAGAAAACTCATCTATCAATTTCATGGCTCCGTTGATCATAAATGAAGATAAACAACTTTTAGCACAAGTAGCACTTGATAATACTAAATACCCAGATTTTGGTATAGCCCAAAAGATAGAAGGATATCTTCATGGTTAATATGAAACTAACGATTATCGGTACTGGAAATATGGCAGAAGCTATTTTACATGGTGTGAGTAAATATTATCAAGTAGAGGTAGTAGGCAGAAATCAAAAACGCCTTGATGAATTAGAACAAAAATTTAAAAAAAATGTTACTTTTTCACTATTGAAAGAGAATTTTGATATCAGTCATAAAAACCTTATACTCTGTGTGAAGCCATATGCACTAGCAAGTGTGAGTGAACTCTTTACTGGACAGGCAAATTCGCATTTATCTGTATTAGCTGGTGTTCGCCTTGAAGATCTTAAGCGTTATATTCCTGCACTTCATACTGTACGTACGATGCCAAATCTTGCTGCAAAATATGCAAAATCCATGACTACACTTTGTGGTGATCGTACTTTTAAAGGTGAAGCGATTGCTATTTGTAGTTGTTTTGGTGAAGCACTTTGGTTGGATAGCGAAAAAGAGATAGATATAGCGACAGCAGTTGCGGGAAGTGGTCCTGCATTTTTAGCACTTGTGGCTGAATCTTTGGCTGATGGTTGTGTAAAAGAGGGCTTAAAACGTACAGATGCACAAGTTTTGGTACAGGGTTTGTTTAAAGGGTTTGCTCCATTGATTGAAGAAAATCATCCCTCATTATTAAAAGATGCGGTTATGAGTCCTGGTGGTACTACTGCTGCTGGTTATGGGGCATTAGAAGAAGCAAATGTAAGAAATGCGATGATAAATGCTATCGAAAAAGCATATAAACGTGCGAAAGATTTAGGGGAAAAATAGAGGAGTATATCTCCTCTACTGGTAAGTTTTTATAAGTTGTGTTCTTTTTTATACTCTAAAATCATAGCATAAGCTTCATCTTTGAGTAAAAGTTTCTCTTTTTTCAAAGTATCTAGTTGTGCTTGATCCATATGTTCTCTACCTTCTTCAACTTCTTTGATCTGGTCATCTAAGGCATTATGCTTTTCAAATATTTTTGCAAAGTGTGCATTTTGAGTTTTTAGTTTTGATATGATGTCTCTGTATTCATGTAACATGAAGTTCTCCCATTGTTTTGATTTACTCTTTATTTTAGCATTTATGTTCTGTAATCAGCATTAATTTTGACATATTCATAACTTAAATCACATCCATAGCTTGTGTAGTTTTCACTACCTACACCCAAATCACAGGTTATTTTGAAGCTTTCATTTTTCATGATGGCACAGGCTTTTTCTTCACGATCTTTATCCAATACAGGAAACTCTTTTGAGTATATTATCAAATCATCATATTTTATAACTAAATCTTCTTCATTACAAGTAATATTACTAGCACCGATTGTTGAAGCTATACGTCCCCAGTTTGGATCTTCTCCAAAGAGTGCTGTTTTGACAAGAAGAGAGTTACTCAATGCTTTGGAAGCTTTTTGTGCATCTTCTTGTGTTTTTGCACCTTTGACACAAAAAGCAACTACCTTATTTGCTCCTTCTCCATCTTTTAGTATCATCATGGATAGTTGATGTGTTAGCATATCAAGAGCTTGTGCAAATGCTTCTTTATCGTAATGTTTGCTTTTTTTATTGCTTAGTAAAAAAACGCTGTCATTTGTGGAAGTGTCTCCATCTACGCTGATTGTATTGAAAGATTTCTCAACACTTTTAGTTAAGAGAATGTCCATGTCCTCTTTTGGGATATTTGCATCGGTTATGATGAAGCATAGCATAGTTGCCATGGCAGGATTGATCATACCTGCACCTTTACATATAGCAGCGATATGAAAACTTTTTCCATCTTCGAGTTCAACTTTGTAAGCTAACTCTTTTTCAAAACTATCTGTTGTCATGATAGCTCTTGCTGTTTTGTAGCTATTTTTTGCATTAAAATCAAATTTTTCAAAAGCAGATGAGATTTGTTCTATGGGTAATGGATAACCGATGACACCTGTCGAACTCATGATAGGATTTGTTAGGGGGATATAATCATTTAGTTTTGTCAAGATAGTATCGATATCTTTTATACCTCTTTGTCCTGTTAAGGCATTTGCATTTTTGGCATTGATGAGGATGAAGTTTGTCTGAAAATCTTTTGGATATTTTTGATAGTGTTTAATAGGTGCTGCCTGAAAAGTATTTGTTGTAAAAACTGCACTGACATCACATGGTATTTCACTTCTTATAAAAGCAACATCACCATCATCGCTATTTGTTTTAAGTCCTGCATTGACTCCATCACAGTAAAAGCCTTCTACATTGGCTAAACCATTTTTTATTGGAAAGATATTAAACATTTTTATACTCCGTTGGACGCTCTTTTTTGCGTGCTATTTTTTTTGCGATTTTGATACTCTCACTGCTGCCTATGAGCATCAATTTAGATCCTTGTGTAATCAGTGTCTCTTCATCTGGCATAGGCTTGAAGTTTTGTTTATCATCACGTATACCTACTACATTTACTTTTATGAGATTAGTAAGGTTGATATCTTTTAATTTTTTATATAACATCCAGGAATGGCTGGGAATTTTGATCTCTTCGATATCTAAAGGAGTATCTTTTTTATATAAAAACTCTTCAAGGATATTTTCCATCTCTGGTCGTTGACTTATCGCACTCATACGCTGTGCCATCAATTTTGTAGGAGATACAACACTATCTGCACCTAACTTTTTCAGTTTTTCTATATCACTTAATGTCTTGGCATTTGTGAGTATAAAGTAGGGACGGCGGCGTTTGATCTCTTTTTCATGTAACCTTGCCGATGCTATCAATGCGATATTGTCAGCGATGTTTTCTGAAAGAGTGATGATACCTTTTGCACTAGAAAGATGTGATTTTGCAAGTGCTATTTCCGTATGAGGTTCTGCTTGTACAAAGTAAGGATAAGAATATTTTTTTGCAATATTTTCGATATCTTCTGAGGGATCAACTACCACAAAAGGGATGTGGTTTTCACGAAACTGGCGTGTTAGTTGAATGGTAAATTCATTGTGATTGCAGATAACATAGTGGTTTTTTAACCTGGCAATATCATATAACATAGAACGTTCCTTTATAATCTTAAGTAATTCACCCTTGTTTAACACTTCTACCAAAATACCTACAGAAAATGAAAATACACCAAATCCAAGTATAATCAAAGTAATCGTAAAAATACGTCCTGCATTAGAGATAGGTGCAATTTCTCCAAATCCAACTGTAGTAAAAGTGATTCCTGTTTGATAAATGGCATCAATAAGTGACATATTATCTATCAGGATATAGCCTATACTTCCTAGCATCATGATCATTACAGTGAGGATCAATGGAAGTCTAAAAGGGGCTAACTGGAGGTAGAGATCTGTGTTTAGGTCGATTTCTGGTTTTTTAGGTTCACGCCAATGGAGAAATTTTTTAAGTTTTTTGAAAAATTTCATAAATTCCCCCTATGACTATTATGTTAACGAAAAAGTAACAAAATCTTTTTTACTTCGCTAACGCTGAGGTTTCAGCAGAAGGTCTTAAGTACAGAAAACTGTACTTAAATATAATATTTCGACTATTGATTAGCTTGTTTTCTCATCGTTCTAAGCTCTTTAGCAGAGATTTTGATCTTCTTTTTTGTACCATCTTCTAGTGTGATTCTTACTGTTCTTAGATTTGGTAAAAATCTTCTTTTTGTTTTGTTTTGTGCGTGGCTTACATTGTTCCCGCTCATCGGTCCTTTACCGCTTATCTGGCATCTTCTTGACATGATTTTTCCTTATAGGGTTTTAAAATTTTGTCGCGTATATTATCCTAAATAGTCTTAATTTATCTTGATAATATTTACCTGTATAAAAGAAGAGGAATAGATTAAGCTTTATTTTATATAAAAAAACTATAATAAATTCATAAGAAAAACATAAAGTAATAAGTATGAATATATTTTTAACATTAGATTATGAACTTTTTTCAGGTGCCAATCCTGGTAGCGTAGAAAATACAATCATCAAACCTACAGAAAAATTATTGGATATTGGTGATAAATATGGTGCTAAATTTGTCTTTTTTGTAGATAGTGGTTATCTTGTGAAACTTTCCAAATATATAGACAAATATCCTCAGGCTAAGTCAGACTATGAAAAGGTTGTAGAACAACTTAAAATGCTTGATGAAAAAGGACATGATATTCAACTTCATGTTCATCCTCACTGGGAAGACTGTACTTATGATGGTGCCTGGCATATGGATACTTCAAGATTTCGTATTCATCACTTTAGCAAAGAAGAGATAGCTGATATTCTAAGCCGATATAAAAAAGCTTTAACCGATATTGTTGGGGATAAAGTATTTGCTTATCGTGCTGGTGGCTGGTGTTTACAACCATTTGATAAACTTAAAGATGCACTAAAAAAAGAGGGTATTACTCTCGATTCTACCGCTTATGAAGATGGGTATAATAGTTCTGCAACTCATTATTTTGATTTTAGAGGTATGCCATCCAAAACACTTTATAGTTTTGAAGATGATCCTGTCAAAGAGGATGAAAAAGGATTTTTTACTCAAGTTCCCATTAGTACTTATGATGTTAATCCATGGTTTTTCTGGAAGTTCGCTTACTATAAAAAATTTGGTAAAAATGAGCATAAAACTTATGGGGATGGTATAGGTGCAGGAGGAACATCAAATAGTTCCATGCTAAGAATGCTTACACGCCCTACAAAATCATTGGTTTCGATGGATGGACTACGTGCTTCACTGTTGATAAAAGCACTAGATGCAAATAGTAAAAAAGATAAAGATGGAAATTTAGTTGTGATTGGTCATCCAAAAGCTGTGACGCCTTTTTCTCTTGATGCTTTAGATAAATTTTTGGCATATGCAAAACAAAATGATCATAAAGTGCTTACATTTAATAAATATATTAAAAATATTTAGGATTAATTTGAATTTATTTAATTTTAAATTTTGGTTTTTTAGGTAAAATTAATATTATATGGTATAAAAGTGAGTTAAGTTTTCAGTAATTTTGTCGATTTAGTAACTATAATAATTAAAGGATATATATGAGTTTTTCATTTGACAGTGTGTTGCATTTGTATAGAGATACGTATTATAAAATGCCTCAATCTCTTAAGACTTTTTTAGGAAGTATGTACGGTAGTATTCCAATTGGTATACGTTATGGTAAATTATATACTGAATATATGGATCGTTATAAAAAGTTTGAAGAAGCAGATGAACAATTTAAACAAGATTTTGTTTATAATAAGACATTAGAGACACTTATATTTGCTGAAGAAAATATACCTTTTTATAAAGAGCATTTTCAAAAGCATGGTGTTAAGGCAAGTGATTACAAATCACTAGGTGACCTTAAACTGTTTCCAACAATTTCCAAACATGACATCAAAGCAAATTTAGATCGTATGTATACAGATAAAGTTGAAAAACCTGTTGCTTATTTTAGTGGTGGTTCACTCTCTACTCCTACACAATACTTTCATCCCCTATATACAAGTCGTGCTAAACATAAAGCATACTCTATGTATACACTGGCAAAAGTAGGATACAAATATCGTGATAAAACACTACTTTTAAAAGGTCGTGAAGTTTCTAAACCAGATCAAGATATCTATTGGGAATATGAGCCAGTAGATAATTATCTTTATCTTTCAAACAACTACATGAATTCAGAAAAATTTCCACTTATGTATGCACAGGCAAAAAAATTCAAACCAAAGTTTGTATTTGGATATCCAAGTGCTGTTCTTAGCTTTATAGCTATGTCAAAACAGTTTGGATTAGAACCACTTAAGATAAAGGGTGTTATCGTCTCTTCTGAGAGTATATATGAACCAGATTTTCAAACAATCAAAGACTTTTTTGGTGAAGATGTAAATATCTTAGCCGACTATGGACATACAGAAAGAGTTATAGGTGCGTATCGCTTAAATTTTGATAATTATCACTTTGTCAATGCTTATGGTGTGCCTAGAATTATTGACAATGAAATAGTAGGTACATCTTTTGATAACTTTGTGATGCCTTTTATCAACTTCAAAACAGCTGATGCCGTCTCTGGTGATATTGTCTATTTTGAAGGTACAGATATCGCAAAAGAGGTAAGAAACATAGAAGGAAGAACACAAGATTATCTTGTAACCGAAGATGAAAGATTAGTTTCGATTACGACTATGTGTGGTGGACAACATCTTCCTCTTGATATGATCAGAAATATCCAGTACAAACAAACAGAACCTGGAAAAGTAACAGTTATGATCGAAAGTAAAGATGGCAAAATAGATAAAGATCATGTTATAAGCGGTATGAAAAAACTTGTACGTGATGGTATTGATTTTGATGTTGAGAGTGTAGAAAAGATTGAAAAAAGTGCACGTGGTAAGCGTGTAATCTGTAAACAATCTTTAGACATTGAGAAGATCAGAAGTAAAAAATAATATAATAAACTCCAAAGACGAAGTATCTGCTTCGTCTTGAAATAATTCAAGGAAACTTTACTGTGTTTGCAAAAATAAATGCCTTATTGAGAAATGAAGGCACAATGTTCCTGATCTCTAATCTTATTTATAGTTTCTCTACATATTTGATAGCATTATTGATCCCTTATAAGTTAAATATTGAAAGTATGGCGGGTTTTTCTGCTGCATTTAATATCATAATCATGTTGATATTTGTATTTGAATTTGGGTTGACGGTAAGTTACCTACGCTTTAATCAAATCTATAAAATATCCGATCAGATTAACGCACTTATGCAAGTGTTGATCTTTGTTTTGTTGTTTATCCTGTCACAGACTTTTTTAGGACATTATACGGATTTATTTTTTGGTGTACAAAATCTTGGTATAAAGCAAGAGTATATCTATCTATCCATATTTGCGATGCTTACCTGGATATTTTTCAAAACAACTTTACTTGCAAAAAAACGTATAGGTTTTATCATCGTTAATTCTTTTATAATACTGGCTCTAAGGGTAGGATTTTTGATCTATATACTCTTTTTTGCCAAGAGTATTACACTTGATAATATCTATCTTTATCTATTTATTTTACCATTTGCTGTAGCTATATTTATCAATACAAAATATACCATAGGTTTTTTACTCCAATGTAAAGATAAAGTAAGTAGTGAGCATTTTAGAAAACTATTTTATAAAAGAGTCAAACAGTTTATCGTATTTTCTGCTTTGACTTATGTGATCAATGGGTTATTTATCTATACTAATCGTTATGCTATCATCTATATGGTAGATCACAAGATGACTACTACTCTGGCTCAACTAGGTTATGCGATGAGTTTTGGTGGTTTGATCATGATTTTTATATCCTCTTTACGTTCATATTTTATCTCGAGATTTAATATGTCAGACATGACGATGGTAACGGCACATATTCAAAATCTTATGCGTTATAAGTTGTATGTTTTATTAGGTGGGATTGTGATATCTGCGTTAATTGGTTTGCTTGTTTATTTGATAAAACCAAATTATCTTTCTATGCAGTCTGTGATATTTGTTTTTATCTTGATTTATGAGAGTGTATTGGTAGCATATTTGAGTCTGTTTAGTTTGCTTTCTAAAACGTTTAATTTTAATATGCTAGAGTTGAAACTTAATATTATCCGATTGATACTAGTTATTGCAGCAGTACATTTTATATTTGCTCATTATCCGATTATGGGGTTTGTAGCCATAAATCTTGCAATTTTGGGAGTTGAGTTTTATTTTGCAAGAACAGTAATACGAAGAATATATCAAAAAGTAAAAGCAGGAGAAAATAGTTGAAAGAGCATAAAAAAATCATCTTAATAGGTCCTATGTATGCCAAAGATATGAAAAGTGCAGGAGGAGTTACAGTTTTATTTGAACAGTTGCTAGAGGATTTTGATACACTAGATGTACCATATCTGGCGATCAATTCTAACAAAAATTGTTATAAAAATATCGCTGATACTTTTTTTTCAGTCATGAAGAAGTTTTTTAAAAATATCAAAGATTATGATCATGTCAGTATCCATGGCACGGCAAATCATTATATAATGATAGCTCCATTTGTGATATTTTTTGCCAAACTTTTTGGTAAAAGTGTGAGTTTACGAAAGTTTGCCGGAAACTTCAATGATATCTATGAAAATGTTGATCCTGTTAGAAAAGGATTGATTAGGTATGTTTTAGGTAAAGCTGATTTGAGTTTTTTTGA
>JALSQA010000224.1 GCA_026985685.1 Campylobacterales bacterium
ATAGATAGATGTCTTTATCGTGTATTGTGATACCTTCTAAGCCATGTTTTTTATCTTTTACTAAAAGCTTTTCATGATGAAATGAACGTTTGATATTTACCTCTTTTTGGATACGAAAATGTTTTGGATCAACGATTAGGATATTGTCTTTTCCTTCTACTGCGAGGAGTAGACGATTGTTTTTTGGGTCACAGGCTATACCTTCAAAGTCATAATCTCCTAGATGTTTTGATTGTAAAATATTTCCTGTAGTATCAAGTTTATACAGATAACCTTCATCACCTACCACAAAAAGATTTTTAGAAATTTTGTCAAAACATATACCCGATGCTTCTGATATCTTTGCTATTGTATGGCTTTTTTTTGTATTGGCACAACTGCATGAAAGTACAAAAAGTGTTGTTAATAATAGTATGATTTTTATTGCCATAATTTTTCCTTTACTAAAAAATCTTTTATCGATAAATCTAACATTTCATAAACTTTTTCAAATCCCTCAAAACCAGGGAAGAAGTAAGGATCTGGAACATCCAAGCCATTAAAACCTCCATATTCGCCTATTAGATATACATTTTCATATCCAAGAGATATCAAATCTTTTTTGTTTTGCTTATCCATCGCAACGATATATTCAAATGTCTGACTGTCATGTCTGTGTAGTGTACGTGCTTTTAGACCAGAGATATCTATGCCGTTTTGTTTGGCTATCTTTATGCTATTTTGACATGGTGCTTCACCGATATGCCACTGTGAAGTACCTGCTGAATCGATATAAAGATCAAGTTTATAATCTCTTGCTATTTTATTTGCAATACCATCAGCAAGGGGTGAACGACAAATATTGCCAAGACAGACAAAAAGTATGGATTTCATGATCTATCCTTGTGAAAATTGTGTTATAATAGTAAAAAAAAGTTAAGTAAAAACCCATGAATGTAAAAATTAAACATCTTTTAGGAAATACTGTTTCAAATTATACTTTGATTACTCAAAGTAGTACAACTGCTATATACAATGGTGATAATAAGTATATCATAAAAGAAGCAAATGAAAACTGGCTTGTAGAGAGTGAAGAGTTGATGTATGAGTATTTGCAAGATTATTCAAGTTTACCTATTCCAAAAGTGATCAAACGAGAAGATAATATTTTGATAACACAATATATACCAAATGATCAATTGGGTAAAAAAGAGGCTGAAATAGATGCTGCTATTCATTTGGCAAATCTACATCGTATCTCTTGGGAAGAGGGGTATGGTTTTATGGCAGACACTGTTATAGGACCTTACGCCCAGCCAAATACGCCAAACAGTTCATGGATAGAGTTTTTCAGACGTGAGCGTTTATTGGATTTTGCAACGAAAGCTTTTGCTGAAGGAGAGTTACCAGAAGAGACATATCTCCGTATAATTAACTTGTGTGAAGATTTAGAAAAGTATTTGATTGAGCCTAAACAATCTTCTTTAATTCATGGAGATGTATGGAGTGGTAATGTTTTGATTCACAGAGGTGAAGTTGCTGCGTTTATTGATCCTGCTATTTATTATGGACATCATGAAGTTGATTTGGCTTTTATTATGTTGTTTAATACTTTTGGAGATCATTTTTTTGAGCATTATCGTAAACTTTTTCCTATTGAGGATGATTTTGTAGAAGTTCGTGCTGATATTTACAATCTTTATCCTTATTTGGTTCACCTTCGTGCTTTTGGTGAAGGTTATTTGCCTTATATTGAAAAGACTTTGGAAAAGTATGGATATTGATAAGATAGAAACACCAGTTTATATACTCGAAGAGAAAAAACTTGAAAAAAATCTTCAGTTACTAGCCTCCATTGAAAAAAGAAGTGGTGCAAAAATATTGTTGGCACTGAAAGGTTTTGCTTTTAGTGGTGCGATGGATATGGTATCAAATTATCTCAGTGGATGTTGTGCAAGTGGTTTATATGAAGCAAGATATGCTAAAGAAATGGTAGGAAAAGAGGTACATACTTTTTCACCTGCATTTAAAGAGAGTGAATTTAGTGAGATTGTTGAGTTGAGTAATCATATCGTTTTTAACTCTTTTGGGCAATGGCAAAAATTTAAAGATCTTGTAGTGGGTAAAATTTCTTGTGGACTTCGTGTCAATCCTGAAGTATCAGCTTCTCCGACAGATATGTATAATCCCTGTGCTAAGTATAGTAGATTGGGTATAACCAAAAAAGAGTTTAGACCTGATTTGCTTGATGGGATAGAGGGGCTACATTTTCATGCACTTTGTGAACAAGGTGCGGATGCACTTGAAAAAGTGATAATTGGATTTGAAGATAAATTTGGTGAGTATATTTATGACATGAAATGGATCAATTTTGGAGGAGGGCATCATATCACAAAAGAGGGGTATGATGTTGATAAATTGATTTATTTGATTAAAAATTTTCGACAAAAATATGATGTAGATGTCTATCTTGAACCTGGTGAAGCAGTAGGATGGCAAACAGGTGTTTTAGTCAGTAGTGTTTTAGATATTGTGCATAATGAGATCGATATAGCTATACTTGATACATCTGCTGAAGCTCACATGCCAGATACGATTTTGATGCCATATCGTGCTGATGTGAGAGGTGCTACTTTTGCTGGGGAAAAAGAGTATACTTATCGTTTAACGGGTAATACTTGTTTGGCGGGTGATATCATGGGGGATTACTCTTTTGATAGAGCTTTAAAGGTTGGAGACCTTGTTATATTTGAAGATCAGATTCATTATACTATCGTTAAAAACACTACTTTTAATGGTATAAAATTACCA
>JALSQA010000225.1 GCA_026985685.1 Campylobacterales bacterium
AAGATGGTTATACTCTCCTGGATGTAGAGCAAGGATACCATAGATGGATGGGTATTTTTGTCAAAGGTGACAAAGTAAAAGAACAAGCATACACAAGTCGGCGTGATATTGAGAAGTTTATGAAAGTACTTTATATCAGGCAAAAGCAAGGTTATTCACTCAGCGATGCAGAGTGGGGCAATGGAAAATGGGTAGGTGTTTTTTCTAAAGGTGAGGTTAGCCAGGGACAACAGTTTGTTGTATTGGATGATGTGGTAAATCTACCTAAATTGATGCAAAATGCAAATAAAAAAGGTTTAGTCATAGATCAAATCACTTATGGAAGTGGTCAATGGCTGGTTGTTTTTGCTAAAAAAAATCAATATAAAGAGCCATTGTTAACAATCAGCGAAGATTTTGAATCTTTTGAACACGATGCATTAAAAAAGTGGAAACAAGGTTATCAACTTGTTGATATGGAGTATGGCTTTAGTAAATGGATCGCTATTTATTCTAAAGGTACCAGGTTAAAACATGAAGTATTTGATGCGATTAATGATTTTGAAGATTTCAATGCCAACATCAACAAACGATGGAAACTAGGTTATAAATTGATTGATTTAGCAGATGGTAAAAACTAGGTAGTCATGAAAAAGTTTTTAGGTAGTTTATTTTTCTTCTTGTTTTTGATCGAGTCCTTAGCAGCTTTTGAAGGATATCATAAATGGGTTGGGGTTATTGCACAGCAAAGTGGTTATGATGATCAAAAGATTTTGCATACACTCCAGTATAAAGATTTAGTTAAGATGATCAAAAAATGGGAGAAAAAAGATTACTTTGTTTCTGATCTTAAATATGGTGAAGGAAAATGGGTAATGGTTGTGAGTAAAGGCAATGGAATATTATCACAACTGTTACTTCATGAAGAGAGATGGGTTGATTTTCGTGACAAAATGCGTGCTTATTTCAAAAAAGGTTTTTACCTGATAGATCTTGAGTATGGCATGGGAGAGTGGGTAGGTGTTTTTAGTAAAGATATTCGCTACACAGATGCACGATACAGTGCAAACAGTGATATCAAAAAGCTTGATTATTTGATCCAGGAGGGCTGGAGTGATCATTATAAATTGACACAAATCACTTTTGGAGAAAACAGATGGGTGCTTTTATTTGCCAAAGGAACAAGGTATCGTAATGAGTATTATGAAGTAGCAACTTCTTTTAGTGAAGCTTTAGAAATCATAGATGAACAATACAGTAAAGACAAAGATATCATCGAGCTTGAATATGCTTTGGGAAAATGGGTGATGCTTTTTGGGATTCATACAGGATATAAAAATCAAAAGTACATTTATGCAGATCGATTTGATCTATTTGAAAAGAAGCTCATATCACTTCGTAAAAATGGCTACATGATTACTGATCTTGCCAATGGTTGGTAATCTTTTCTTTAAAACAACAAGTACAAACTTATTTTACAATTCTTTCTAAAAAGTATAAAAAAATATTTTTATTTACCGATATTCATTAAAATGAAATTAAGGAGTATGTATGGTATTAAATATTTGGATAATCAGTGCAATTATCTTGGCAACAGTAGTGGTTTCAAAATTGATCGCAAAAAAAACAGCGACGGTAGATGTTTTATGGCTTATTGTCTTTGGGGCTTTGTTTTCCAATATGGGATTATTGCCCACAGAAAATGAGACTTTAGAGATTATTGGTGAGTGGGGTATTGTTTTTATCATGTTTGCTTTGGGTTTTGATGAAGATCTTTCTCACTTTCATGAAGGTTTGATGCGTAGCTGGGGTATCGCTCTTATTGGTGCTATTTTTCCATTTTTTGCTGGGTATTTTACGGCAGAGATGTTTGGGTATGATACCAATGCTGCACTTCTTTGGGGTTTAACTATGACCGCAACAGCAGTTAGTTTGACCATGGTGACACTTAAAAATGAAAACATACATAAAACAACAGCAGCGACAGGAATCATGACAGCTGCGGTGATTGATGATATATTATCATTGATAGGTGTGGCGATTGTAGTACCGATTGTTATGGTTTCTGCAAGTGCAACTGCCGGAGTTGCTCAAGGTGGTTTGGATTTTATGACACTTGTTTATATTTTGTTAAAAGTAGTGATATTTTTTGCATTAGTGATTATCTTTGGTTTGTTTGCTTTTCCTGATAAAGTACCTGCTGCTTTACCTATCAATCCGACATTGTGGCAACGAGCAGATTTTTATTTCACAAAAGTTTTTCAATTTATGAATATAAAAGATCTTTTACTTGCATACAAAGGTGAATTTACACCACTTATCATGATCTCGATAGCGATGAGTTTGGGTGCTATTGCATATCTGTTTGGTTTTCATCCTGCTATTGGTGCATATATGGCTGGATTGTTTTTGAAAAAAGAGTATTTTATATTTGATAAAAAAATAGAAAGAAGGGTAGATCAACACTTTGAAAATTCAAAAAATGTTGTAGATCATATTGCTTTTACTGTGTTTGGTCCTATCTTCTTTGTGACATTAGGCATGAAGATTCATTTTGATATGGCTATATTAAGTCAAGTTTTACCTGCGATTTTGGTCTTGTTTGTGATGGTTTTTGTTTTTCAAGTAGCTTCAGCAGCCCTTGCAGCGAGATATACAGGTAACTATACATTTGAAGAGAGTGTGATGATAGGAGTAGGCATGCTTGGACGTGCAGAACTAGCTTTTATAGTCATAAATCTTGCTTATACTGAACATCACATCATAAGTGAAGCCGCATTTTATACATTGATATTTACACTTTTC
>JALSQA010000226.1 GCA_026985685.1 Campylobacterales bacterium
CTAAAAATAAAAGAAAAAAATTTGCTAGATGGTGTAGAAATAGTAACAGCAGGAATTGTCGAGTTGATTGAAAGACAGCTACGTGACTGGATCTATATACGACCGTAAGGTCAAGTGATTTTACAAACTAGGGAGGAATTTTCCCTAGTTTATTTTAATACTTCCCCATTATGTTCTAAACTGTGCTAGTTTTTTATTGAGTGTATTGGTCGAATCTGTTAATGTTTTTAGTGTTTTATCCATTTGCTGTACTTCTTGGACATTTTCTTCTCCATGCTTATGCATCATAGAGATACGCTCTAGCATCTCTTCAACTTTTGTTGAAACCTCTACTGATGAATGTGATGTTTCTTCAACAGCCTTTGTAGTATCATCTATTTTATCATAAGACTCAGTCATAAATGACTCAGCTTTTTCAGAAAGTGTAATCAACTCCTGTGTATTTTCAGAGTTTTGATTCATCTCTTCACTCGCAGTGATGATGGATTGTACTATGACAGAGATAGTAGCATTTATCTCTGCTAAAGATTTTTGTGTACGTTCTGCTAGTTGTCTTACTTCATCAGCTACAACAGCAAATCCTCTTCCATGTTCTCCTGCTCTTGCTGCTTCTATCGCAGCATTGAGTGCAAGTAAATTGGTTTGATCTGCGATATCAGAGATGACAGTCAGCACTCCTTTAACTTGATTGGCTTCTGCTGTGAGTTGCGTCAATTTTTCTGCAAGTTCTAACTCTTTTGAAGAGTTTTCTTCAACTTTAGAAGTAAGCTCAAATAAAATATCTTTTGTTTGATTCAGATTTGATTTCGTCTCTTCAATCGTATCTTGTGCTTTTTTAGAAACATCCAAAGAATCATTTAAGGTATCATGTATACTATCACCTCTTGTATGTAAATCGTCAATGATATCTGCACTTTCTGATACCCGTGTCATAATATTTTGGGAAATCATTGAAAATTCTTTGGTTATTTCACAATTCGCATCGCCAGTTGCTTTAGCATCTTTCAATGTATTTTGTATTCTTTCTATAAATTTATTGATCCAGGAATTAGTCTGTGCGATTTCATCTTGTGAAGATGTATCTAGTCGCTTTGTCAAGTCTGCCTCGCCAGAACCCAAATCTTTTGTCATAGAAATCAAATTACCTAGCGGTTTCTTCACCGCTATCATGATGATAAAAATCAACATAATTAACACAGCGATATCAGATAAAACTGTTATCATGAGTTGTTTCATACTGATTGCCTTGGCTTTATCTACAAGTACATTTACCAACTTCATATTTTTTCCAAGTACCATAAATCCAAGTATATTACCCTTGTAGTCTTTGAGTGGAACTTTAGTAATCAGATAATTATCTGAAATTTTATAGTTATCGAATTTTAGACTGCTATTATGTTGTAAATCTTTCAGAAAATTTTTATTTATCGTACTGCTATTTTGTGCAACAACATACTTGCCAACACGAGGATTTGAATTTAATTTCTTAGAAATTGACAAATACTTTTTATCAACGAGTACTAAAACATCACCTTTTAAGATTCTTTTGATTTCTGCAATATTTGAAGAAAATCCCATCATGAATTCTATAGAACCTACATAATTTTTATTTTCATCAAAAAGAGGAGCTATCCCTCTAAAACTAGGACCTGCTTTTCCAACTTCTATAGAAGTTATTGGTTTTTTTGTTTTGATGACATAATTAATTGTATGCCTAAAAGAACTTAAATCATCTCCATTTTTTTCTGGTTTCCAAACTCTTAAAAAACTTTTTGCTTCTGGCGTATGCAAGTGAATTTTGATATTTTTAAATCTTGTATTCTCTTTAAATGAGCTGATGAGATTTTCTCCTGCTTTAAGTGCCAATGCTTTATCACCTGTTTTTAATGCCCTTGTAAAGTCCTTGTTTTCAGCCAGACCCAAGGCATTAATCATAGCCATTGTCTTTTTCACTTTCAAAGACTTATTTGCAAGAATTTTTAAAGATTTAACTTCACTACCATAAACATCTTTTTTTATATCTTCTTGTCCTGAGAGAGAGACAAAATAGATGGCTAAAATGCTCACAACTAAAGAAACCATTAACGGAATGTGGATTTTTGTAGATATTGATTTTAATTTTAACATAAAAATACCTTTATTATATAGTTGTAATGTATATCGGTAAATGACGAAAAAAGTTTTAATGAGTTTTTTACTTTTATAATAATTATCAAAAAACTTAAATGTTTAAAATATAAAAGAATTTGTGATACAATAATTGATATATCAGGTTAATCCTGATTATTTTAAACTAAACCATAAGATTAAGTCTTTGGGAATAGTTGATTATGGATGTGGATGCCCGAAAAAAGGTGAAAAGTGTTAAAAACACTTGCCTGTATAAATTATTTCAAAAGGAGATAGAGTGAAAAAGATGACAAAATTAGCGATAGCTGCATCGGCAGTTTTACTGATAGGTACACAAGCCCAGGCAGGATATACACTGAAAAAAAAGATAGGTGATCAAGTTACAAAGTTTACACTTTTTGGTTTCTCTCAGTTAGAAGCACGTGGTGGAGATGGTACAAAAGGCATGAAAGATGGTGATGCTTCTGTAAAATTTGGTGCTCAACGTGTACGTTTGGGTGTAAAGTATAGTGCTGGTCTGGTACGTGGTAAATTATTTTTAGATTTCAATAAAGCTCATGATGATAAAAGTGGAGTAGGTTTACCAGATATGGTTAAAGATGCTTTTGTTACTTACTTTGCAGATCCTGCTCTTGCTATCAAAGTTGGTTT
>JALSQA010000227.1 GCA_026985685.1 Campylobacterales bacterium
ATAGTTTTGGATATTTTTAAATCAGAAAATCTAATAGCACCACAAATAAAAAGTAGTAAAAAAAATGGAAAAACAATATTTATATATGGAGATAGCGACTATAAAAAAACTATATTAAAAAATTTAGAAATTTTTAAGGATAAAAATTTAGATCTCTATTGGGGTGTCTATTTTTTTGTAAAATATGAGGATAAAATGAAAGAGATTTTTAACGATATAGTGGACTCTGGAGAGTATTATGAAGTTTTAAATGAATATGAAACTGTAATAACATCTTCTCTTCAAGTGGCAATAGATTGTGTATTAAATGGAATAAAAATTGCATATTTAGAGTTAAATGAATTAAATTTATGTCAAAAAGATTTATTGAAAAAATTACAAATTGATATAGTTAAAAAAATTCCAAGTAATGTTAACATAAGAACAGACTTAGATGGAATAAATATTTCAATTTTGAATATAATTGATTCTTATATGTGAAATAACTTCACATATTCTTTGTTTTTTCTTCTTTAAGAAAAAAATAAAAATCTACATTTAATTAAAAAAAGCTTATAATAAATTGTTAATCTTAAACTAAAGGAAAAGACATGAGTGATAGAAGAGACTTCATGGGTAAAGCTCTTGGTGCTTTTGCAGGGTTGGGTGCTCTTGGTGCACTTTATGCTGCAAAAAAAACTTGGGATCCTTTACCAAGCGTTAAAGCTGCAGGTTTTACAACTCTTGATTTAAAAGATTATAAAGAGGGTGAGCTTGTAACAGAGATGTGGAGAGGAAAGCCTATTTTCGTTATGAAAATGACAAAGAAAATGCTTGAAAAAGCTAAAGCAAGAGAGGATTCAACTGCTAAAGGTCATAAAGATATTGAAAGACTTATTAAAGTTGGAAATGATTACTATTTAGTATGTGTTGGTCTTTGCACACACTTAGGATGTATTCCAGGTTACAGACCAGAGACACAAGACTTTTTATGTGCATGTCATGGTGGTCAATATACAGAGACAGCAGATGTTAAAAAAGCTCCACCTCCAAGAGGATTAGATATTCCTCCATTTAAATTAAATGGAACAAAGATTATTTTAGGTGAAGAGGGACCAGAGTATAAAAAAATGTTAGCCAATGGCATAACACAAAGAGTATAGGAGGAGTTTTAAATGGCACATTTTGATGAAAATGCAAGACCATTTAGCCATCAATGGTTAAATGATAGATTAGCAATAGATACTGTAAAAAAGGTTTTATCAACTGAGTATTGGATTCCAAAGAATATCAATTTCCTTTGGGCAATGGGTATGGTTTTAGCAACAACATTTGGTTTGTTATTAATTAGTGGTATTTTTTTACTAATGTATTATCAACCAAATACAAAGCTTGCATTTGATAGTGTAAACTATACAATTATGCAAGAGGTTGGATATGGATGGCTGTGGAGACATATTCATGGTGTTGCGGCATCTGTTGTATTCTTAATTATCTATATCCATATGTTTACAGGAATTTATTACGGTTCTTATAAAAAAGGTAGAGAGATGATTTGGATCTCAGGAATGCTTCTTTTTGTATTATTCTCTGCTGAGGCATTCTCTGGATATGTTCTACCTTGGGGACAAATGAGTTATTGGGCAGGTATGGTTATTACAAATCTATTTAGCGGTGGTTCATTACACTTAAATGGTTTAGTTGAGTGGATTAGAGGAGATTATGTTCCAGGACAAGCATTTTTAAATAGATTTATGATGCTTCATGTTACTCTGCTTCCATTAGTAATTATTGGTGCAATTGTTTTCCACTTTGCAACATTAAGAATTCCGCATGTTAACAATCAAGATGGTGAAGAGATAGATTTTGAAGCAGAAGCTGAAAAATGGAAAGCAGGGCAAAGAAAAGAGTCTAAAGTTATTCCATTTAATCCTGTATTCTTAAGTAAAGATACTTTTGTTTTAGGTGTTTATTTAATCTTCTTCTTCTATTTAGTATTCTATCACTTTGAGTTTGCAATGGATCCGGTAAACTTTGATCCGGCAGATCCATTAAAAACACCACCTCATATCTATCCAGAGTGGTATTTCTTATGGAGTTATGAAGTATTAAGACCATTCCCAACTGATCCAGGTTTAGTTGCTTTTGGTTTTGCACAAGTAATTTTCTTCTTGTTGCCATTCTTAGATAGAAGTCCAAATGTGGCACCAGCAAGCAGAAGAGGATTGTTTAAAGTATGGTTCTGGGTATTGCTTATTGATATGATAGTATTAACATTTATGGGTAAATTACCACCACAAGGTATTTGGAGCACAATTGGTTTAGTTGCAGCTGTAACATTTATTGTACTTTGGATATTGCTGCCGATAATTACAAAAGCAGAAAAAAAACTATAAGGGGTAGGGAATGAAAGATTTAAAAATATTAGGTGTAGTTGTATTTTTTACCCTACTGTTATATTGGGGTGTTGAACCATTTGCACATTCGCAAATGCATAAACATGTAGAGGGTAATAACTTTGCATACAGTGATTTAAAAAAGGTATCTGTAAAAGGTGATGCGGCAGCAGGTAAACAAAAAATTGCAGCTTGTACTGCTTGTCATGGAATTGAGTCTCAAGGTATGAAGCCACCAATGGATAAAATGGCTTCATCTGCGACATATGGTGTGACTCCACCAGATTTAAGTAAAGTTGGTGCATTATATGATCAAAAATTCTTAGTTCATTTTATGATGAATCCAGCAGGTGTTACAAAATCTAAACACTTTGCAATGCCGCCAAGTGCAACAAGTGAGC
>JALSQA010000228.1 GCA_026985685.1 Campylobacterales bacterium
CAAAGAAGAGCGTGAATTAAATATCGTAATTGTTTCTGTACTTGGTGGGAGTGTTTACTTTGGTCGTAAAAAATTTAAACAAGAGAGTATCGCTGAACTTGTAGCCCTTTTGGGGTATTCTAGTATCAAAAATGGTGATCAATTTAGCTCTTTTATATATACAAATCAGCTCGAAACCATCACACCTCCATCTAAACATATACATAGTGTACAAAAAGCTACCAAAGCAGTTTTGGAATATCCAGCATTTGGAAAGAGTGTTGATTCATACACATTACCAAAGCTCTTGTTTGATCGTATCAAACGTCGTTCTATTATATTTGTATTGGGTGATTTTTTTGATACATTTGATTTTAGATTACTTTCTCAAAAACATGAAGTAATAGCTTTAGTTGTAAGAGATCACTTAGAAGAAAATCCTATGGCACTGGGGACTTTAAATCTTATCGATCCACAAACACAAAAAAGCACTTTTTTGGATATCGATGAAAAAGCAGCCAACTCATATAGCCAGAAGGTATACAAAAAGGATCATCAATTGTATAAAAATTTTAGAAAAAATCAGATAGCATTTACAAAACTCTATACAGACGAAGAGGCTTTTGTAAAGTTATCAAAATTATTTGTGAGAAGATAGATGCCCCAGATTGAAAAATTACGTGATATACGTGCTCTTGAAACTATTCCCGATATAAGTCTTTACTATTTTATAGGACTTATTTTGATTGCTTTGGTCTTTATCATCGCTGCTGTTGTCATGTTGTGGAGATTTTATAAAAATAAAAAACAATATGATCTTAGGAAAAAAGTTTTAAACAGACTTTTAAATGTTGATTTTAGTGATTCAAAAAAAGCAGCCTATCAAATCACAAAATATGGAAGATATCTTGCGACAGAACAACGCAGTAAAAAACTCTTTGAACAACTTCTTCCAAAGTTAGAAAAGTATAAATACGTACAAAACCCTCCTTCGTTTGACAAAGAGGATATAAAATATTATGATCTTTTTACAGAGTCGGTAGATGAGTGATATTCACTTTGAATATCCTTGGGTATTTGCTTTTTTACTGTTATTTGTGATATGTGGATATTTGTGCAAAGCTAGGAGTGAGGCTATTATATTTCCACATCTTGATATCTTTATAGCTACTAAAAGTGCTTCATCATGGAAATTGAGATTGTTAAAGTATATTTCAATACTATTTGCTTTAACCGCACTCGCATCCCCTATCCAGACTAATAAAATGCAAATTGAAAACAAAGAAGGCTATGCCATTGTACTTGCCATTGATGCAAGTGGTTCTATGAAGTATGGTTTTTCAGATAGTTATTTGCCTTCATTTTCAACTAAAAGTAAATTTTTACTTTCAAAAAATATTTTAAGCAAATTTGTAGAAAAACGACCAAATGATCAAATAGGCTTAGTAGTTTTTGGAAATTTTGCATATATAGCATCTCCTTTAACTTATGATAAAAATAGTATCAAACAAATCATCAACACACTATACGCCACAATTGCAGGATCAAATTATACAGTCATAAATGATGCACTTTTTCAAGGAGCAAAACTTTTTGAAAAGACTAAAGCCAAAAGCAAAGTTTTGATTTTACTTACAGATGGACAAAGTCGCGGAGACAATGTACCATTTGATGTAAGCATGAGAATGATAAAAGATATGGGAGTCAAAGTTTACACAGTTGGTATAGGAAATAAAGGTGATTTTAATGGGGCTTATCTTGATCTTATAGCTAAGGAAAGTAATGGAAAAACTTTCAGTGCAAATAGTCCAAAAGCATTACAAAAAGTATATGCACAAATCGATAAATTAGAAAAATCAAAAATTGAAAACAACACTTACATCAAGAAAAATTATCTTTATGAACTTCCTCTTTTCATCGCATTTATGGCTTTGTTATTTTATACTTATCTTTTAAATAAAAGAGCAACAGCATGATATTTTTACGTCCTGATTACTTACTTTACATGATGATACCCATGGCGATATTGTTTTATTTTATCATCACTGGTAAAAATCAGATTGATACTATTTTTGATCAAAAAACTTTAGAAAAACTAACAGTTGATAATGACACACTAGGTAGAACAGGTCGTAACCTCATGTTATTTGTTTCACTGTTTTTATTTATTATCGCTCTTGCTCGTCCTGCTTTGCCAAAAGGTGATATCACAGTAACAACAAAAAAGATAGACTTACTAATCGCTTTGGATATCTCAAAATCTATGCTTGCTACTGATAGATATCCAAATCGTTTAGAATTTGCTAAACAAAAAATTTATAAATTTATAGATCATTTTCCACAAGCTCGTATAGGTGTGATCGCTTTTGGAGATGATGGATTTCTTGTTTCTCCTTTGAGTGAAGATACCCAAACATTAAAATACCTCATCAAAAATTTATCCTTAGAATCCATCAGTACAAATGGTACAAATCTACTTGTCCCAATAGTTAAAAGTGCAGAAATTTTAAAAAATAAACAAAATAAAATCCTTGTCATATTTAGTGATGGAGGAGATAAAAATGAGTTTAGCAAAGAGATAAAAGAAGCTCAAAAAAATGGAGTAAATGTTTATATTTATGCTATTGGCACAACTCAAGGTGCACCTATCTCTGTTCTAGGCGAAAAACTAAAAGACAATCAAGGAAATATCGTTATAAGTAAACTAAATGAAAATATAAAAAACCTAGCCATTCAAACAGGGGGTGCATATATAAAAGGTGGTTACAAAGATGCAAATATAGACATGATC
>JALSQA010000229.1 GCA_026985685.1 Campylobacterales bacterium
CTCTTTGTCTCCATTGTAGTAATAATCCAAATTTACCTGCTCAAAAGCGATTGGAAATGCACTAGATGCGAACATGGCTTTTTTGACAGAATCATCACTAACCAAAAGATTTCCATCTTCACCAAGGTGAATGATGTTGTCTTTGTGAATCGTGTAGTTATCACGTATCACCCCTTGAGAAGACGAATCTACACTAAGATATAAAGGAATTTGAAAAAGTTTATTTTTCATTGTGATACCATTTATCTGTACTTCTTTTGGTTTTACTCTAGTTACTGCAAATCCAAAAGGTACACGACAACTACGATCATATAAGGGTCTATGTAACTGTTGTATAATTTTATCAGCTTGTGAAGCAATCTTTTTACGACTAAAAAGAGAAGTTTTATTCTCTTTATCTTTTAATATATTTTGATCGATTAAAAGATCTTCAAAATCCACAGCCGTCCACATATGGTAAAAAAGATTATCTTCGATGGTATTGTTTGTATCAAGTTCCTCTTTTGATCTGCACCAACTCATAGCAGATATGAGAGTATTGATCGCACCAGCTGATGCACCGGCTATAGACTTCATATGTATATGCAAGTTTGGATTGTGATGTTTGAGATATGTCATGTACTTTAATAGTGCCCAATTATACCCTGCTTCATAAGCACCAAGACTAATCCCTCCGCTAATAACCAAAGAAAAGTTTTCTTGTTTTTGAAAAGCAGATAACTCAACACGAATACAAAAGAGTATTAAAAATATAAAGGTAAATTTTTTCATAACAAAAGTGTATCAAAAAAATGTTGTATAATTGATTTATACTTGATATAAGTCAATCAAATCAGTTACTTAATATTATATAATACGCTTAGTTTGTCTCACTATCGGTTCAGATCTTATATCTGTTATTTGGCATATAGTTCATGATTTACCAAGTATATATTTTAAAATTGGAATTTTTTGATGCTTTATCACATCATTCATTTAAACCTTATTCCCCCTCGCACACACCTTTGTGAGATTTGTAGATGGTGAGACAAGCCCCTGCAAGCCTAGTCTAAATCAAATAAGATATAATCTCTCCTAAAAGAAACTAGGATAACTTAATTTATGAAAACATACAAATTTATTTCATGGAATGTCAATGGCATACGTGCGGTGGATAAGAAAAAAGCTCTTTCATGGATAGATGATGAAAATGTAGATTTTTTAGCATTACAAGAGATAAAAGCACAAGAAGAGCAAATTCCTTCTTCTATCTTTTCACGCACCTTTAAACAAACTTTTATCAACTCATCATCAAATAAAGGTCAATCAGGTGTTGCTCTTTTTACAGATGTATCTCCTCTACATTATGAGACAACTGATCATGTCGATATCTTAGATGAAGGTCGGATTAATGAGTTTCACTTTGAAAATATTGCTTTTTTTAATGTATACTTTCCAAATGGACAAAGAAATGAAGAACGCTTAAAGTACAAAATGGAATTTTATGATCGTTTTTTGGATCATCTTGAAAATCTAAGAAGTGAAGGAAAATCAATCATAGTCTGTGGAGATGTAAATACAGCCCATACACCTATAGATTTGGCACGTCCAAAAGCAAATGAAAAAACATCAGGATTTTTACCAATAGAGAGGGAGTGGATGGATAAATTTATATCTTGTGGTTATGTAGATACATTTCGTCATGTTCATGGAGATAAAAAAGATCACTATAGCTGGTGGTCATATCGTGCAAATGCACGAAAGAACAATGTCGGATGGAGGATTGATTATTTTTTTGTTTCCAATGATCTTAAAGATAAGATCAAAGATGCTTATATCCTCGATCATATCTTAGGAAGTGATCATTGTCCTATCGGTTTGGAGATAAAACTTTAATCCTCTTTTATAAACTTTTGACCAGGTTCCCAGTCAATATAAACACTATCTTTCTCTTCTAAGTGTGGTGCTTTTATAAAGACTGCTTTAAAATCCACATCACTTTCATTTGTAAAGTAGTGTGCTTCACCTGGTTCACAGATAAGATAATCCCCTTTTTTTAAAACTACTTTTTTGCCATCTACATAAACAGCACATTCACCCTCTAAGGCTAAAAATGACTCTTCTTGATTGACGTGTTTGTGACAAGGGTGCTTTTCACCTGGTGTGATGACTACAACACCCAAATCTACCCTCTCACCTTTTGTAAGATATTTTGGTCCATGATCTCCAAAACGGTATTTGTGTTCATTCTCATTTGTAAGATACATCTTTTATCCATCCTATGCAGTATAGATCAATTTTTCACTTATTTTATCACCCTCTAAGGCAACATAACGCATAGGATACATTTCCAAATCCAATGGACGAACAAATCCTCTTGTAACAATTGTTTTTACATTTTTGATTTTAGTAATTGAATCGATATGTTTGTGTCCTGACAATGTAAGTAAAAGATTTGGATAGCCAAATAGTTCTTTTTGCACTTCTTTTGTATTGCCTAGTACATATTTGTGTAAATCTTTAGGATCAGTTCCTCCCCAGTAGTTTGTATATGGGTGATGATTTAGGATAAGTGTTGGTTTTGCCATTTTAAGTGCATTATGTGCGAACTTAATTGTCTCTTTGGTATAAAGTCCATTGTTGGCATTTTCTATACAGCTATCAAGCCCTAAAATAACATAGCCATTTTTTTCAAGCATCCAATCTTTATTGTTTACTTTTAAACCTCGTCCATCAACAAACATCTTTTTAAATCCATCCAACCCAATACTATCTCCTTTAGGTTTTGGT
>JALSQA010000230.1 GCA_026985685.1 Campylobacterales bacterium
TGTCTCATCTGCACGTCTGCGATGGAAGGGATTACTTTTGATTCTAGTTGGCTGCCTACATTTTTTTGAATCTTTTTGAGGGAGTTGAACTCATGAGGTGTGACTATAGAAATCGCAAGTCCTTCTTTACCCGCACGCCCTGTTCTACCGATACGATGCACATAGCTTTCTGAATCAAAAGGGATATGATAGTTGAAGACATGAGTTACGTTATTTACATCTAATCCTCTGGCAGCTACGTCTGTAGCGATCAGTATCTCAAGTCCATCTCGTTTGAAAGCACGAATCACTTCTTCTCTCTGACGCTGTTCCATGTCGCCATGAAGTCCTTTGGCTGAATAACCTTTAGATGATAAAAATGTACTTAAACGATCTACCTCTTTTTTGGTACGGCAAAATACGATCGATTTATCTGGGTTTTTAAAATCCATCAAACGAATCAGTGCATCATCTCTCTCGTTTTCTTTGACGACATAATAATTTTGTTTGATATTTACATTTGTGACATTGTTTTTTGTGATTGTTACAAACTCTGGTCTGTAAAGGATAGTCTTTGCCAACTCTTTGATAGCTGGTGGCATAGTAGCTGAAAACATCAATGTCTGGCGTGGTGCTTCAAAATAGGTAAATATCTCTTTGATATCATCTAAAAATCCCATATCAAGCATCTCATCTGCTTCATCAAGTACGACAAATTTTGGTGTTATATTGATTTGACCATTGCTAAGAAGATCTAAAAAACGCCCTGGCGTTGCAACGACTATGGCAGCGTTATTGATGTGTTTGATCTGTCTTGTATATGAACTTCCTCCATATACTGTTGCTGTATTTATACCTAGATATTTTCCAAAACGAAATATCTCATCACTCACTTGTGTTGCTAACTCTCTTGTCGGTACGATTACCACTGCTTCTACACTTCCATCGAGTGAGAGCATGTTTAGTATAGGCAGTCCAAATGCTGCTGTTTTTCCTGTTCCTGTGTGTGCCTGTCCTACGATGTCTTTACCTTCTAGTACGATAGGCATCGCTTCTTCTTGTACAGGGCTTGGCTCTTTGAAGCCGGCATCGTCAATTGCTTTTTGCAATTGTGGTTTAAAGTTAAATTCTTTAAATGTCATATATTTCTCATTTCTTATTTTATTTACGTTATATGGGCAAAGCCCATATAACTACGCTAACGCTGAGTTCTCCTCCCCAGAGTGCCCGTGCAACTTTGTTGCTTTGTTATGCTAATGCTATTCTTACTATTAGGAAATGGTGCTTTAGCTCCATTGTCAAAATCAACAATTATTCTCTATTTTATATACTTATTCATACGACATATTTTACATGGTGTGATTGGCTATTTTTGATAGTTTTGTATATAAAATTTCCACACTGTCTAAAATACTTGTGTATCCTAGAGTGTGTAAAAGAACCCAGGAAATGTAGCGTATCTTAGAAAGTTCGCGATTATATCTAAAGTTTTATGAATTTAACGCCAGGTGGGGTGATTATTATAAAAATATCACCCCTGCCAAAGATAAAGTTTGTTAATTAGTGAGATAACATGCTCTATATTTTATGAGAAGGGTTTTTTGAAAAGGGGTTTTTCTTTTTTCTTTTTTGGAGTTAAAAGGGCTTTGCATTCCATTTGGTGGAGTCCATTTGGGAAGTGATACAGATAATCCTCATAAGCAGCTTTTGTGTTTAACTCTTGTGCTTCCTGCCATGCTTTGTTGTCATTTTGCATTTGGTGTTCATGTCGGATGATGGTATCTATATGCTTGATGGCTTCTTGCTGATACAATCCAGTTGGATAGTGGCTTAGATAAACTTCATAAGCACTTTTTGTATCCTCTACTTTGGCTTTCATCCAAACAGTTGTCTCTTTTTCGATGGCATTTTGTATATCTTTCAATCCCTGATATGATGTATCATCTAAACTATAAAGGTACTGTACTGAATTAGGTATGCTAGATAGGTTATTTTTATCAAGCAAAAGTTCGCTTAAACTATGAAGATTTCCCATGTTATCTGGTAAGCTTGTGAGATTGTTATTGCCTAGATCAAGTTTTTTTAGATTTTCCAATCTTCCTAGTGAGCCAGGGAGCATTAGCAGTTTATTCCATCTTATACTCAATACTTCGAGATTTCTAAACTCTCCAATCCAGTCAGGCAGCTTTGTAAGTGAATTTCCAGTTACCATCAACTCTTTTAAATTTGTAAGACTTCTGATAGACTCAGGCAAGGTAGTAAAAGAGTTATAACTGATATTTAAACGCTCTAGTTGATCCAACTGTGCGATAGATTCTGGTAACTGACTAAGAGCATTGTTATTGATCGTTAATTCTTTTAGATTGTGTAGTGAACCTATCCACTGGGGTAATTTTTTTAGTGGATTATTGCTGATTTTTAGTTTGGTTAGTTTAGTCATCTTTTCTAACCAAGCAGGAATATTATCGAGGTTGTTATTGCTGATATATAATTCTTCTAAATTTTGTAAATCTTCTATATACGATGGAAAAAATGTCAATTGATTGTTGCTGATGTATAACTTTTTGAGTTTATCCAAAGCGGTAATAGATTCTGGTAAATCTCGTAACTGATTTGAACCTAGATCTAGTTTTTGAAGTTTAGCCAATGACCCAATCCACTCTGGCAGTTGTGTTAAACTGTTTTTACAGACATTTAAAATTTCAAGATTTTCAAGATTAACGATCCACTGAGGCATTTCACTAAGGTTATTTGCACTT
>JALSQA010000231.1 GCA_026985685.1 Campylobacterales bacterium
TATTAGCTCCTTATGAGAGTCCAAATTCAAAAGGTATTTCTAATGTATTTAAAGAAAAAAATCATTTCTGGTGTGGTTTTTCTGCAAGAATTAGACTTTTTGTTGTTAAAAATGGTGTAAAAAAAGATCCATCGTCTATCAAAGATTACACAAATCAAGAGTTTTATAAAAAAGGAGTTATCGCAAATCCTCTTTTTGGAACTACTACTTCACATATAGCTGCACTTTTTACGATATGGGGTGAAAAAAGAGCAAAAGAATTTTTAGATGGTTTGAAAAAAAATAGTACTGCCATATCAACAAGCAATGGAGAGAGTGCTGATTTGGTTGCTTTGGGTAAATATGATTTTTCACTTGTAGATAGTGATGATGCCTTAAGTAGATTGGCTGATAAAAAAGATATTCATTTTGTATATCCTGATCAAGGAAAAGATGGAGTTGGGATATTTGTTGTTCCAAATACTGTTATGCTAATTTCTGGTGCACCTCATGAGAAAAATGCAAAAAGATTGATAGATTTTCTGTTGAGCAAGAAAAGTGAAGAGATGCTTTCTTTATCAAAGTGTGCTCAAATTCCTCTTCATGAAGGTGTGAAAAAACCAAAAGATTTAAAATCCATAGAAGATATCAAAGTGATGCAAGTTGATTATGCAAATGTTGCTAAGAAGCTGATAGAAATTCAACCATATTTAAAAACCTGGCTTGAAAAATAGATATCCATGAGGCAAAAGTTTTTCTTTTTAGTTGTTGCCTCTATTTTTATCATCACTTTTGTTCCTGTTATTGTACTTATAGGAGATACGCTTTATTCTCTTCCTAAAGAGTATAGTTTGTTGTTGGATATCTCTGTTTGGAAAGTTTTTGTCAAAAGTTTTTTCCTGTCGATTTTAGTTGCATTTTCTACTACTGTAGTTGGTACTATGTTAGGTATTTTATTTGTCAAAAGTGATTTGAAGTTTACAAAATTTTTTCTTTTTATTTTGATCATTCCTCTTTTAATTCCTCCATTTATGATTGCTTATGGATGGTTTGAAGTTCTGGGTAGAAATAGTTTATTGTTTGGTTTTTTGGGTGTATGGTTTGTTCATTTTTCTATATTTTTACCAATACCTCTGCTTTTTAGTATGTTGGCATTAAAAGAGATTGATATTTCCCTAGAGGAAGCTTCTTTGATATTTACAAGTCCAAAAGAGACACTTAAAAGTATCACATTGCCTTTGATCTTTCCCTCTTTGATCTTTTCTTTTTTGATTGTGTTTATCCTCTCTTTTGGTGAATATAGCGTTGCAAATTATCTAAGATATGATACTTTTTCATTACAAAGTTTTGTTTATTTTAGTGCTTTTTATGATTATCAAAAAGCAACTCTTTTATCTCTTCCGACAGTAGGTGTTGTCTTGCTTGTTATGTTGTATTTTGAGGTTTTGCACAACAGATACACTTTTGGTATAAATAAAACGTATAAGATCAAAAAAATACCTATACAAAAGTATAAAAAGATGATAACTCTAATGCTTGTTTTTTTTGTGTTTGTTGTGGATGTTGTTCCCATTTTCATGCTTTTGTTTAAAGGACTTGATTTTACAAATTTTATAGATGGTTTGAAATTAGGATATAAACCACTTTTAAAAAGTTTGATATATTCGTCACTTTCAGCATCTATCTTGAGTATATTTGGTTTTTTAAGTGCTTATATAATAGTTGAAAAACTCTTTAAATGGTATAAGCTTTATGATAAAGGACTTCTGTTTTTATTTGTCCTTCCACCCACTGTATTTGCTATCTCTTTTACACTCTTTTACAATCATACTTGGAGTGATATAATCTATGCTTCACCACTTATCATACTTTTTGCATATCTTGGAAAATTTCTATTTTTAAGTACAAAAGTTTTACAGTCAACTTTAGAAAAAATTCCCGCTTCATTCATAGAAACTGCCAAATTAAGTGGTGCAAGCTGGAAAGAGATTATATATTTTATCCTTTTGCCTTTGTCTAAAAATGCACTTTTTATTGCTTGGATTATTGGATTTATCTTCTCTTTTAGAGAGATTAGCATGACGATGATATTATATCCACCAGGTTATCAAACACTTCCTATTGAGATTATCACACAGATGGCAAATGGTCAAGAGAGTGTTATAGCATCTATGTCTTCAATTATGATTGTTATTTCATCACTTATGCTAGGAATTGTTTTTAAATTATCAAGGACAAAAGAGTGATCAAACTAGAAAAAATTTCTAAAAGACATGAACAAAAACAGATACTAGATGAGATTTCATTAGATATCAAAAGTTCACAAAGAGTTGTGATATTGGGTAAGTCTGGTTCTGGTAAAACTACACTTTTGCGACTTATCGCAGGGCTAGAAGCTCCTGAACATGGTTGTATATATATTGACAGTAAACTGGCTTCAAAAGATGGTAAAATCATCATCCCTCCATATAAAAGAGATATTGGTATGGTTTTTCAAAATCTAGCTTTATGGTCTCACATGAATGTTTTTGAAAATATATCATTTGGTTTAAAAATGCAAAAAGTAGACAAAAGAAAAATAAAAGAGCAAGTAAAAGAAATGCTAAAGATTATGCAGTTAGAGGGTTATGAAAATAAAAACATCCAAAATCTTTCAGGAGGTGAGCAGCAACGAGTAGCACTAGCGAGAGCTTTGATAACCGCACCCAAAGTCCTTTTGATGGATGAGCCACTTTCAAGTTTAAATATAGAATTA
>JALSQA010000232.1 GCA_026985685.1 Campylobacterales bacterium
ATTTAATATTGTGATTAAGGCAAAACTAACATTTAGCTAACACTTCTTTGATACAATTTTCAAAAATTTTTTGGAGGTTAAAATGAAAAAGAGAGTATTATCGGCACTGTCTTTAGCAACTGTTTTACTTATACTTGGAGGTTGCGGGGGCGGAGGTGACAGCGCACCTACAAACACGGTAAACGGACAACTTATAGATAGTTTTGTCAAAAATGCTGATTATGTTTGCAGTGACGGGGAAAAGGGAGTTACAGATGAAAATGGTTCATTTTCTTGTATAAAACTACCCATAACATTCAGTATAGGGGGTTTGAAACTGGGAAATATAGGCTCTATGCCAAAAGACAATAAAATTTTCCCGCAAGATTTGGTAGGTGTTGACAGAAATGATACCAACGATAGCTCAGTAGTGGCTATGGCAAGATTTTTACAATCCTGTGACGAAGATAAAAATAGTTCAAATGGTATCCAAATCAGTCAAACTATAAAAGATAATCTCAAAAATGTGGACGAAGTTTTCGATGAAAACAACTTGACTGCCTATACTACCGAAGCAAATATAACACTTGATGTTAATGAAACCGAAGCTATATCACATCTTGAAAAAAGTGTGAAAATTGTAGAAGAGATAGATAAATTTTACTCCCCGCATCAAAATGGCAACTACTCCAAAGGAGGTATAAGTGATACAAAAAGTATGCAAACTGAGATAACTTCATCAGTATCCAATGCACTCCTGACACAAAACAGCACTCTCCTGACTTTCTCACTTTTTCCTGAAATTAAAATAAAACTTCGTAAAATAGGGATTTACAAGGGATAAAAATAGCATTTTTGGGTGTCCCATTTATTTTATTGATATAATTACATTATGTATATCCGTAAAAAGAAGAATAAAAGTGGGAGTATAAGTATCCAGATTATCCAAAAGAAACATTCTCATTATAAAGTAGTAAAAACAATAGGATGTGCTAAAAATAAAAAAGAGTTAGAAGAACTACTCCAAGAAGCACAAAAACAATTAGTAAGACTTGATCCTACTCTGTTTGATTATGCAGAAGCAGTTGCTCCTAAAAAACTCTCTAATAAACATACAAAAGTTATTGGTGATGAATTCATCCTTGGAAAAATTTTTAGAGATATTGGGTGTCATACAATTAACTTTAAAAAACCAAACAAAAAAGAGATGTTTCGGTATTTGGTGCTTTCAAGACTTTTATATCCGGGGAGTAAACTCTATCTTATAGATTATCTGATGATTTATAAAAAAGAGAAAATTGATAAAAATAAGATCTATCGCTTTTTAGATACAATCTATAGTGACAAACTTCAACAGCAAATACAACAGTGTGTTTTTCATCATACTCAAAAGATTATGCAAGATCATATTACTATTTCATTTTATGATGTAACTACTCTTTACTTCGAGAGTGAGAGTGAAGATGATTTAAGACGCATAGGTTTTTCCAAAGAGGGAAAACTTGCGCGACCCCAAATTCAACTAGGTCTTTTTACAACATTGCAAGGATATCCTCTCTCTTATGAAGTGTATGAAGGGAATAAATATGAAGGGCATACCCTTGTTGATATACTCCAAAAGTTCCAAGCTAGATTTCATCTCCAACAAAAACCTATCGTTGTAGCAGACAGAGGTATGCTTACTAATGAAAATATTGCATATCTACAAAACAATAACTACAGCTATATATTAGCTGCAAGAATTAAAAATATCACACAAGAGCTTAAAGCCAAAATTATAAAATTACCCTTTTTAGATGATGGAGTTATTCACACTATTGAGATTGAGAAAGAGTTACAATATAAAGATACAAATAACGAAAAACAGACTCTTAAACTCAAACAAAGACTTATCTTAACATACTCGTCACAAAGAGCAAAAAAAGATAGATACAATAGAGAAAAAGCACTTCAAAAACTGAAAACAAAAATAGAAAAATCTAATAATATCACCAAAGATGACTTAAAACGCTCTTCTTATGCAAAATACCTGCACCTACAAAAAGATTGTAATGTCTATTTCTCTCTTAATGAAACAAAAATTCAAGAAGATGAAAAACTTGATGGAATTAAAGGATTTATTACAAATGATTGGACTTTATCTCCACAAGATGTTATAACGCATTACAATAATCAGTATGAAGTTGAAAGAGCTTTTAGAATCTCAAAAACAGATTTAAAAATCAGACCGATATATCATAGATTACAAACAAGAATAAAAGCTCATATTCTTATATCTTTTGTAGCGTATGCCGTATATAAAGAGTTTGAGAGAAAAATAAAAGCTGCAAAGCTTGATATAAAATTCAAATTGACATTTGACTATATTAAAACAATGTATGGCTATCAAAGCCCATTTGGTGTTGAACCGTATGAGCTTGACTCAATTCAGCAACAAATTTATGATGCTGTTTATAACTCGGAAAGTTAAATTAAAAAGTGGGTGTCCTATGAGAAAGTCGGGAAAATTTTTCCGCAAGATTTAGTAGGTGTTGACAGAAATGATACCAACGATAGCTCAGTAGTAGCTATGGCAAGATTTTTACAATCCTGTGACGAAGATAAAAATAGTTCAAATGGTATCCAAATCAGTCAAACTATAAAAGATAATCTCAAAAATGTGGACGAAGTTTTCGATGAAAACAACTTGACTGCCTATACTACCGAAGCAAATATAACACTTGATGTTAACAAAACCGAAGCTATAT
>JALSQA010000233.1 GCA_026985685.1 Campylobacterales bacterium
TTATCTATCAAACCTGCACATAACTCATACGTATATCCATCAGTATCTCTCATAAAAACAGCAGGTCTAAACTGCTTGACAAGTATAAAAATCTCTTTTTGCATATCAAACAAAAGTATCGCTACACTATCGTGTGTCTGGACAATTTCCCATGATTTTTCTTTACCATCCTGGGTATAAAAAAGACGTTTTGGTTTGATAAACTTTGGATTATCACATTCGCTTAATTTTTGTATTTTTATCATCTTTACCTACTTTATCAATAACATAGAAGCCAAACCTAAAAAACTAAAAAAACCAACCACATCAGTCACCGTTGTCAAAATCACCGTCGAACCAACCGCAGGATCAATATTTAATCGTTTTAAAAGTAAAGGAATGAGTGCACCAAACAATCCTGCTACAAAAAGATTGATGATCATAGACAAAGCGATAACCACACCTAACATCTTTGCACCAAACCAGATATAAGCAATCACTCCCAGCACAAGAGCAAATACAAACCCATTTGCCAAAGACATCAAAACTTCTTTTTTGATCGTCTCTTTTGCATTGCTAAGTTCAATATCTCCTAGTGCAAGCTGGCGTACTGTAACTGTAAGGGTTTGTGTACCTGCATTGCCACCCATAGATGCGACAATTGGCATCAATACAGCCAAGGCTACATAAGATTGGATCGTGGAATCAAACATTTGGATAACAAAAGAGGCTAAAATTGCCGTTAAAAGATTTACAAAAAGCCAAGTACCACGACTCTTTCCTGCTTCAAAAAAGTTCTCTTCCTCTTCTGCTTCATCATCAACACCAGCAAGATTATAGATTTGCTCTGTTGCACTCTCTTGCATGACATCATAGATATCATCAGAAGTGATCCTACCAACTAGTCTATTGTGATTATCTACTACCGGGACAACAGCTAGATCATGTTCACGAAAGAGTTTGGCAACTTCATCTATATCATCATAGTCACGTACAAAAATAGGTTTAAAATCCTCTTCCCTGCCTTTTAATACTTCTCTATATGTTTTTGAAAAATCAAAAATCAATATATCCTCTAAAGGAATATAATACATCAAACGATCAAATGTACCCAACACATAAACCTGATGAACATTTTCCAGTTCACCCTGTTTTTTCAAAGCTCTCAAACGCTCAATAGACTCAGAGATTTTTTCATCTATATTTGCACTGAAAAGCTCGGTTTGCATATGTGCACCGGCTTCATCTTCATCATAACTTTTGAGCATTTTGATCTCTTCTTGATCATCCTTATCCATAGATGACAAGATCTCATCTGCTCTAGCTTTATCGATATCTTCAATATCCTGTAAAAGATCGGTAGCATCATCACTCTCTAACTCTTCAAGTACCTCTACTAAATCTTCACTTTCCAACTCATTGAGTACACCTTTGAGGTACTTTTCAGGTAATTCTAAAACAACATCACCAAGATGTTCATTTGGAATTTTCTGTAAGTAAGTATTAAATAACTCTTTATCATGTTTAGCTAATTTACGTAAAGCTTTCGCAAGATCTGTGGTAGAGATTTCGGCGTGAGAAGGATCTTTTAAAAAAGATTCAATTATATTGACATTTTTACTCATTTCATTGTCCTTGCTCACTTAGATGTTGCATTTTTGTTTTACATATCTTAACATGAGTTAGAAAAGTTTTAAGCTTTTGCCCATGTAAACGTTTTGAAAAGACAATTTTAAGTGCTGGATTTATCCACTGATCATGTAAACTAAGCCCAAAGTGCAAGTGTGGTCCTGTACTCATACCAGTATTTCCAAGATAGCCAATAATTGTACCTTTCTTGACACGTTTACCACGAAGTTTATTTCTAAAACGACTCAAATGTGCATAAAGTGTTTTATATCCATTAGGATGTCTTATGATAATCGTATTTCCATATCCACCCTTTCGACCCATAAAAATAATCTTACCATCATAAGCAGCATGAATTGGAGTACCTATACTACCGGCATAATCGATACCATGATGAGCACGATAACGATGTAAAATCGGATGCCATCTTTTTAATGTAAATTTAGAAGATATACGCCTGTATTTACAAGGCACCATGAAAGATGTTTTATCATGTGTCTTTCCCTGGTCATCATAATATTGTCCATCTTTATCTAAAAATTCATAAAAAGATTTTTTATGAGTTTGTATCATGGCACAGTGTACTTTTTGTGTTCCATAAAATTTACCCATACGCACCTTCTGGGTATAAAAAGCAACTACTTTAGTACCTGTACGAAGTCTGGAAAAATTAACAGTTTGATGAAAAATCTGTTCAAGCTCCACAGCTAGAGGAAAGTTTTTTGTCTTTTGGACAATATCTTTTGAAAAAACATCATCAAGTGCGATGGAGATACTGACATCTTTAGTTTGATAACGTATAGAATCTATACTAAAAGTATATTTACCATTTTCTTCACGATAGATATGTATCTGTAACTCTTCATTTAAGGGAATCAAAACTTGCTTGATTTTATAATCTTCATCTCTTAAGATTTGATAAATCGTATTTCCACGGATATCAGAAGTAATCTTCTCATCTTCATCATCAAGGTTATAATAGAGCTTCAACGGTAGCATATTCTCTTCCATAAACCCCAAAAGAGTCTCACCACTCTTCCATACTTTATCTTCTACTATATTGTTATAAAGTGTATAAGCATACGCACTTTGAACTGTTAAAAAAAGGAG
>JALSQA010000234.1 GCA_026985685.1 Campylobacterales bacterium
TTATCATGACAAGCTAATACAAAAATAGCTATCAAAACACTCAAACAAAGTTGCACCAAAGTTTTTTTCATCATCAATCCAATCGCATCTGCACTGATTTCTGGTGTGCCTGTAAACCTTCTGTCTGTGCAAGTAAGGCACAAGCTTCACCTAAACTATCTATAGACTCTTTGCTCATAGATATGATAGATGATTTTTTCAAGAAATTTTCTACATTTAAAGGCGAATAAAATTTAGCAGTTCCACCCGTTGGCAAAGTATGATTTGGTCCAGCGATATAATCACCAATCGCTTCAGGAGTATAACGACCCATAAATATTGCCCCTGCGTGTTTGATCTTTGGCAAGAGTGTGAAAGGATTTTCTATCATCAACTCTAAATGCTCTGGTGCAATTTGATTCATAAGATAAGCTGCCTCATCTAAATCCCCAGCCTTGATAATAGCACCACGATTTTCAATAGATTTTCGTGCTATCTCTTCTCGGGAGAGTGTTTTTAATGCTATCTCTATCTCTTTTTCTGTCTCATCTGCAATTTTGTGACTAGTGGTAATGAGCAGTGAACTTGCCATCTCATCATGTTCAGCCTGACTCAAGAGATCCATCGCCAAAAGTTTAGGATCCCCACTCTCATCTGCAATAATACCAATCTCACTAGGTCCTGCAATCATGTCGATATTTACTTCTCCATAGACTAACTTTTTAGCTGTTGCTACAAAGATATTTCCAGGTCCTGTGATGACATCAACTTTAGGAATACTTTGTGTACCATAAGCCATCGCACCTATCGCACTAGCACCACCTACTTTAAAAGCTTTTTTGATACCACACAAGTGCATGGCAGCTAAAAGAAGTTCATTTATCTCATTGTTTGGTGTAGGCGTACATACTACAATCTCTTCCACACCTGCAACAATAGCAGGAATAGCATTCATCAGTAGTGAACTAGGATAAGCTGCTTTACCACCTGGGATATAAAGTCCGGCACGATCAACTGCACTCACCTTTTGCCCCAAAACAGAGCCATCATCAGCATAATCAAGCCATGATTTTGGCATCTGTTTCTGGTGATAGTTTTCAATTCTATCATAAGCTAAATGTAAGGCATTTTTGAGCGAATCATCTAGTTGATCATACGCTTGTTTCATCGTATCAGTTTTGATTTCAAGCATACTATCTTCAACGACATCCCAATGATCAAACTTAGCTATATCTCTTTTTATCGCACTATTTCCTTCTTTTTTTATGCTATCTAAAATAGATTTAACCAATAAAGAAACTTCATCAATATCCATTTTCCCACGCTTTAAAAGCTGATCAAAGTGACTTTGAAAATCCACATCTGTACTATCTAATCTTTTCACTAATCTTCCTCTCATATCGTTTTATCATGCTCTCATTTCCTATAATCCCACCTTGATGTATATACAAAACTGGATGCTTAAAAACTTCTATATTTTTCATCATACAAAGCCATCCTTTGGGATCATAAACAAGATCAAAGACGATGTTCGTCTCTTGTTTTAATTCTATCCAAATTTTGAAAAATTCATCATAAAGTTTCCCAAAATGGTACTTTTTTGCACCTTTTAAAATCTTGGGATGAACCAGGCTATCATTATCAAGCATGAAAAACTGCTTTTTCAAATACTCTTCATCTCCCACACAAGCGGTGGTATAAACATCATACGGTAAATACTTTTGTAAAAAAAGAGCTGTTGTACCTGTACCTGATGGCAAAAAAATATCAACTTTTTTATCACCAAAAAATCCGACAATCTCATCTGCCATTTTTTTGATACCATAAGCAGCCTCTTTACCCCTGCCACCCTCACTAATAAACAAAGTATCACTCTCAGACTCTTTTTTCATCTCGCCTTCTATGATATTCATGCCATTTTGCAAAGCATAAGCATAGTTTCCATGAGGATTTTCTCTCAAATATCCACTAACATGATCAACATAATAATCAAAACTCCATCCACGAAGTTTCGCCAAAACACTCAGTGAATACATAGCATTTGACTGAGATGAACCATACGAGACTACTCTTTTGATATGTGGGAAATCATGATCTAAAAAGTAATGAAATTTACGAGCTTTGTTACCTGAAAAATCCCTATCTATTAAATCATCTCGTTTAATAAAAAAATCAATATTTTTAAATCGTACTTTTTGAATGGGAGAAGGAAGATTTAATGTCACTTTTTATACTTGTCAAAAAACCACATAAAAGCAAATAAAAGCCCAGGTGTTTTTACCTTGCTCTCATCATACATAAATTCTCTAGCTTCATCAAAAGATAGTGATATGACTTCAATCTTTTCATCATCAATACCACCACCCTGGTGTACTTTCATACTATCATCTACCTGGGCATAAAAGAGTGTCTGTTTACCACCTGCAAATCCCACGGCTGTATAAAAAGAGGTGATTTTATGGATATCTTTTTGATCAACTTCATAACCACACTCTTCAAAAATCTCCTCTTTTGCAATCGTCACAATATCTTTGTCTTTATCTATCAAACCTGCACATAACTCATACGTATATCCATCAGTATCTCTCATAAAAACAGCAGGTCTAAACTGCTTGACAAGTATAAAAATCTCTTTTTTCATATCAAACAAAAGTATCGCTACACTATCGTGTGTCTGGACAATTTCCCATGATTTTTCTTTACCATCCTGGGTATAAAAAAG
>JALSQA010000235.1 GCA_026985685.1 Campylobacterales bacterium
CTTCTAGTGTGCCCAAAAAGTGCCGTTACTATCCCTGCAAAATGAAACAAAATAATAGGAAGTTCATATCCTCCCCGCCAAATAGAGATAGAAGGATCTCTGGAGAGTGTTTCAAAGAGAGTAGAATCCATAAATGCCCACAATGTCATCATTCCCAATATAGATAAAGGAAACCTTTCATTGGTACTTTCTACTCTTGCTTTTGTTTTCAAGGATATAAACGATGCACTCCATACTGCTATAACACTAAACAACAATGCTATCTCTTGACGATTTTCTACTGGAATATTAAATAATATTGTCCCTATCATATAAGCTAAAGCAAGTGCGATACCCATCTCATAATCTTTTTGATTTTTCAATGCAACAATCAGCAAAGGAGCAATTCCTCCGATACAAAATCCCAATAAAAACAACATGACAAGTGATAAATCTGGATAAAAAAGTGTCAAAACACTCTGTCCTACAAGCATATAAATTAGTAAGTTCTCTTTAGAAACAATACAATATCTTGTAAATAAAGCTCCTATAATACCACCTAATGGCAACATACCAATCACAAATATATCAGAGTGAAAATATTCTACTAACCCTGTTTGTGCTATTAAAAGATAGTAACATAATTCAAATGTCACAAAAAGTATGAGCCAAATCCGTTGCATTTTCTACCTTCTTACTTTTTATGTATACTAATACTATTTTGTGAATTTTCTATGAAGTTTTGATATACAAACCATAAAAATAACACTGCATATACAAAATCATAGATAGAAACTACTAAAGCGACACTATCTAATGTATGGTTTAAGAAAAGGCTAAAGAAAAATGCTGCAACAACTATTCTTATATAAGCAGTAATCTCTGCCATTTCATAGGCTAGCACTGGTCGTATCAAACCAAAAAGATGGACGATACCAGTACCCATCATAAATGCAAATACAACATATTGATACCCACCAACAAAACCAAACCCTAACAATGGATATAAAAAATCCGCAAATAAAAAGAGTAAAAAACCACCTAATAAATCAGAAAAAAGACCAATTATATGATATAGAACCAAAGGAGTTATCTTCCACTTTATCAAATATCTAAAAAATGGTATCCATGCTCCTATAACAAAAAAAGCAAATAGTAGCCTAAAAAGCCAATACTTCCATACATCTGCATCAATCAAACCAGCTTCGATAAAACCAGCATATGACAAAGAAAACAAAATACCCAGCATCCCTATAATATACATGATCGAAAAAATTTGTTTTTGTAATGGTTCAATTATTTTGGAAAAAAGTGCCAATATCATAAAAAGCACACCCACTCCCAATGCAATATGTGCATGAGCAACTACAAGATCATTTCTATGAAATATCCACCTAATTTGAGGAATAAAAAGTATATTTCCCTCAATATCTACAAATAAAAAAGCAACTATAGAAATACGTAATAACTTTCGAGAGCCTTCTAAAATCACCGAATCTTTATACCATCGATAAAGTAATGGAATATATAACAATGTTAAGTATTGTGCTACCCATTCCCAATTATAACTTAAAGAACCAATCCACACACGATATAAAATTGTCATGATATATCCCAAAAGAGGAATCATCCATAATAAATTCCATCGTGCCTTGAATTCATCCTCATTCAAATATTTAAAAATCAAATAATACAAAGGTATCAATGCAAAACTCATTCCAAGCGTATTATCGCCATGAGGACCATTAATAGTCTGTTCTACCTGCCCTATTTTTGGATTCATCAACAATAGAAGTAATAGTGGTGCTATAAGAACAATGATCCTTGAGACTTTCACCCAAAGAGGTAGTTTTTCATAAAGTGACAAAAATTTCAACAATGCTAAAATATAAAAAATACCACTAAACGCCAATATAAAATTTAGGACATAAGGAAAATCATAAAAAGCCAATCCTCTATGATTGCCAAAAAGCAAAGTAACAATCATGAAAATCAAAAATAGATACCAAACTCGCACAAAAATCTCTAAATAAGCCAACCCTTTGTAGCTCACATGATTTACTTCTTTCACAATCAAAAAGAAAGGCAAAAAACTCAAAAGCAACGGTACAAACCCATACAACATCAACGAAATATGCACAGACCTTAAATTGTAAGCTGTAAAAATTTGTGAATTTATATTAACCCCAAGAAGATTAAGTGCATAAGAAAGTCCAAAAAGTAACCCTATAAATAAAAAAAGAAAGGAAATATAAAAGTGCTTACGAATAAATTTTTTAAATAATACCATCTTCTATCTCCAATACTCTATCACATAATTTGCTAAGTTTCAGATCATGTGTTGCCACAATCACACTAGTTCCCTCTTTGGCAATTTCTTTAAAAAGGGTAAATACATTTTTGGAATTTTTTCTATCAAGATTACCTGTTGGTTCATCAGCAAAAATCACTTTTGGACGATTGACTAATGCCCTGGCAATAGCTGCTCTTTGGCGTTGACCTCCAGAAACTTGATGTGGCAATTTATTTGCAAGTTCTAAAATACCTAACCGTTGCAGCAATTTTTGGGCATACATACTATCACCACCACCTAATAATACATTGTCCAATATACTAAGATAAGATATAAGATAATGAAACTGAAAGATAAAACCGATATTTTTTCTTCTAAAACTATTGATATCTTTGATCTCATCATAAGAAAATCCCTCAAAC
>JALSQA010000236.1 GCA_026985685.1 Campylobacterales bacterium
AAATATCATTGATGATTCCTAGTAGAGAATTTGAAGAGTTTTGTACAGTTGTGATATATTTTAATTTTTCTTTATCACTCTCTTTTTCTCTTAGTAAATCTATAAAACCTAGTATAGCGTTGAGTGGTGTTCGTATTTCATGAGACATGTTCGCCAAAAATTCAGACTTTGCAAGACTTGCCTGTTTTGCTTTTATCGCCATTTTTTGTGCCTCTTTTTTTGCATCCTGGAGTTTTTGACTGTTATTTAGTATCTGTTTGCTTATAATATTACTAAGATAAAAAAGTGATGTGATGACAAAGATAATAGCAATTAATTCGTATGTTATGTATTGTTGTGTTTTGTGTTTGATATCGTTATTTACTTTATTTATATGAAAGTTTGTCTGTTTTAGTAGATTATTATTATGTTTTTGCATCTCTTTTAATAAAAAATTCAAATCCGCAATATAAGAGTTCTTATCTATTTTTAGCTGCTCTTTAAACTTTTTGAGAGCAAGGAAAAATAGTTTGACTGACTCATCCATTTCAGATATCGCTAAATGGTTATAATTGTCATATTGTGAGCCAAAGAGCTGAGGTTTATAAGTACGTTTTTGAATATCGTTACCTATTTTAAAAACAGCACCTGTCTGTAGGATTTTAAGATCTAATTTTATACGGCTTAGTTTTTCAAATAGTTTGTATTTGAAGTAATGTTTGTGCTTTGAATCTGGTTTTAAAACAAAAATATCTGAAATATCTTCACGCATACTCATCAATGTAGTAGCTATCTTTGTCTCTATCATTTTTTTGGTTTCAAGATTTTTAGTCTGTTGATTTAAATCTTCAATCATCTTGCTAAAAATATAGTTCAATCCACCTATGATAAGAATACTTGCTAAAAAAAGTCGAAATAATGATTGTAAATTTTTGTATATTTCGTTATCTTGATATTTTTGCATAATTGCCCTAATGTGTATGATATTAAAACTATATCGGCAAATTTGTTATATTGTGAAGTCAGGCTTTAGCTTCATTTTTCTAGTTCCCAAGCTCCAGCTTGGGAACTAGAAAAAGGGGTGATACTCGGAAATGGTGCTTTTAATGATGCAACGATGTCTCTTTTTCAAAAGCTTGTTTGTTTAAAGTAATGATAAGAACCAAAATAAAAGCATAACTAAAAGTAGACAGTAGTATTACTCCAGTTACAATCGCTTCAAAAAGCTCTTTGTGTTCAAAATGCTCTGGCAACATTTGTAACATGACGATAGAGAGTCCACCTTTGATACCAGCAAAAAGTAAAACACTCCACCATCTAAAGGAAATATCTGTCATCTTTTTTGTGATATTTGAAGTAAAAGCAAAGCCACCCATGAGTAATGCACGGATAATCGTTGTGACAATAAACATCCATAAAATCTCATATTTATAGTGTAAAAGTATACTGACATGAACAATACTAGCCATTGAAAAAAACAAAAAGGCATTTGCCAAAAGAGCTAAGACAGATATATATTTTAAGTTAAGTTTATGTTGTTCCATCTCTGTAATGTCACTGCTTAGTTTGGCAGTAATACCACTCATAAAACGTTTTGAAAATATTTTACGTTTTTGGTTTGTTTTATTTATGATACGTTTTGACTGGCGGATCCTTCTATCGGCACTTTTGAGCGATTTTTGCGTTATGGTATTTAGAGTTATTACCGCCACAATCACAGCTAAAAGACCTGAAACTTCAAAATGCTCAGCTAACTCAAAACTTCCATATGCACTAAGTATGATGATAACAAGTTCACTCATGTCTTCTTGGGTAGTTCGCATTAGTTGTACAGCTAAAAAGCCCACGATTAAGCCAATCAGAATAGAGAGTATTATAACTTTCAGACTGATAAGTGTTATATACATCGGCGTTATATCAGCACCCTCTATCATAGGAATAGCAATGAAACTAAAGATGATTAATGCAGTAGCATCATTGAAAAGTGACTCACCCTCGGCTAATATTTTTAGTTTGTGAGAGACTTTAAAACTTGAAAAAACACTTACAACAGAGACAGGATCAGTAGCAAGTACCATAGCAAAAAGTGCGATGATAGCACCAGTTGAGAGGTTATACTGGCTAAAAAAAGTATTTGTAGTTATGATACCTAAGATAACAGAAATGACAACAGCCAAAACCGCCAAAAACAAAAGACTCCATGCATTTTTTTTCAAATCCTCAAGATCAAGTTGCAAAGCATCCGCAGTGATCAAAATTGGTATAAGAAATATCACAAGCTCCGCAAAATTTTCCTGATCAAATAGTATGAGAGAGGGGTGAAGATAGTAGAGTAAGTAACTCAATGCGATAAGAGAGACAGGAGAGGGAATCTTAAAATGCTTTTGCAACTCAATAGAAATAAGCAATATCCCCAAAAGTACAAGTAATTCAATAATCATAAAAAACCTTTTGTTAAATATTTAATAGGAATCCGTTAACTTCTAGTTCCCAAGCTGGAGCTTGGGAACTAGAAAAAAGATTTTATGGTGTTAAAATATTACCAACTCCAACTCCCACATTTATACCACCGATATTTACACTTTTTGATGCATTGATATTTGCATAAGGAGTGCTGATACAACCTGATAAAAAAATAACCATTACTAAAGTTAAAAAATATTTCATGACTTATCCTTTGTATATTTCT
>JALSQA010000237.1 GCA_026985685.1 Campylobacterales bacterium
TACCTAGTATAGAGGAGAGAGAGGCTATCATAAAGGTACACTTAAAGGGAAAAAAAGCTGATATTTCAACTCATGATATTGCCAAAATGACAGTTGGATTTAGTGGTGCGGCACTTTCAACATTGGTAAATGAAGCAGCTATAAATGCTTTGAGAATGGGACATGAAAAGATTGGTATAGATGATTTTTCAGCTGTTAAAGATAAAGTTTTGCTAGGCAAAAAAAAGATCATGAGTTATTCAGAAGAAGAGAAAAATATCCAGGCAACCTACCAAGCTGCAAAAGCTTTATGTGCTTACTGGTATGAAGTAGATTTTGATAAAGTAACCATGATCAATGATTTTTTAAAAGAGGTAGAAAAAGAGATCTCATCACGTACGCAAATGCTATCTAAACTAAAAGTTTATCTATCTGGATATGTAGTAAGTGCTTTATATTTTGATGAAGTCTATACAAACTGTGCCCAGGATATCAAAAAAGCAAAGATGATCGCAGATGAAATGGTACAAATCTATGCAATGGGAGAGGGTGTCTACCCAGCTCCAATAGATAGTGCAACACTTGTAGATGATGCTATCGAAGAGGTAGAAGGATTTTTACACAAAATGGAAAAATCAGTCAAACGAATCAGTGCATTATTGCTAGAAAAAGAGAGTATATCCAAAGAAGAACTAGGAGAGGTAGTACGTGAGTTTCTTTAGTGGCTTTGGTTTTTGTCATGAAGAAAAACTTTTTGAAAACTATCTTGACAAGAGTGAGTACTGTATCAGTGGATTTAGCTTAGGTGCTATAAAAGCAGTAGAATATGCACTAGGATATAAGTTTCGCATCGATAAATTACAACTTTTCTCACCTGCATATTTTATGGATAAATCCGAGTCATTTAAACGAGCACAGTTACACTATTTTCAAAAACAACCACAAGAATATATCCAGACATTTATGAAAAATGTAGCCTATCCAGCCAAGATAGATTTATCTATATATAGTTGTGAAAGTGATAAAAAAGATTTAGAAAAATTACTCTATTATCAATGGAAAGAAGAAGATTTACAAGAAATAGTTACACGTGGTATAAATATAGAAGTTTATATCGGAGCAAAAGATAAAATCATTAATCCACAAAAAGCCAGAGATTTTTTCTTGCCTTATGGAAGTGTTTATTTTATAAAAGAGGGAGGACATTGTTTATGGACATCATAAAAATAGGAGTCATAACAGCTTCAGATCGTGCAAGTGCAGGAATCTATGAAGATATATCAGGAATGGCAATCAAAGAAACACTAGGAAGATACCTTTTAAATGAGTTGGTTTTTGAATACCGTTGCATCGCAGATGAACAAAAACTTATAGAAAAGACTATGATAGAATTGGAAGAATCAGGCTGCTCTTTGATCGTCACAACAGGAGGCACAGGACCCGCACCAAGAGACGTAACACCAGAAGCCACCCAAGCAGTTTGCCAGAAAATGCTCCCAGGATTTGGAGAATTGATGCGAAGCGTAAGCCTACAATACGTACCAACAGCAATACTATCACGCCAAAGTGCAGGCATACGAAACAAAAGCCTAATCATCAACCTACCCGGAAAACCAAAATCCATATCAGAGTGCTTAGATGCAGTATTCCCAGCAGTACCATACTGCATAGATCTGATAGAAGGACCATTTATGCAGTGTGATGAAAAAGTTATCAAAGCATTTAGACCAAAACAGTCATGATTTATTAAGTTATTTAATTTATATTTAATAATAAAAGCTATAATGAAAAATAAAGAAAGGATTTTTTCATGTTTAAACTTTTGATTATGATAC